>JALHSX010000208.1 GCA_022865445.1 Thermoplasmata archaeon
CAAAGTTATTTATGCACGTCCGCGCTTGGATTCGAGGAATGAAGAAACGGATTCTTCGAATGTTTGAGGACAAGGGCATCCTTGTCGATCCAGACGCGTTGGACGCTTTGGCAGATTCGGCAGATGCCATGAAATGCGCCAATATCATCCTCGATGACCCGTTGCGTCCCCTCGTTCTCACAAGATCAGATGTGGAAAACTATCTCACATGCCAACCAGCACCCAAGCCTCCGGAGCCCATGTCTTCGAGAGATCGGCCAATCGGTGAAGAGGCGATCCGTGATGACGGGCCTCTCGAAGTGAAGATAGTCAAGGATATCACCGGAAACTCAACATGTGTCGGCAACTTGATTGACTTCGCCAAGCTTTTCAACGATAGATACACGACTCTGACAAAAATACTTCAAAGAAGAAGGGAGCTTTCTGGGTTGGTCTCGATCGCCAAGGCGAAGAAGGTTCAGCGTGACATCAGGTTCGTGGGCATCGTCAACGACATCCGTCAAACCAAGAATGGCCACACATTGATCGAGCTTGAGGATGAGGAAGATAAGATCCAGGTCCTTCTGATGAAGGGGTCCAAAAAGGCGTCCGAGTCGTTCGTCAAAGACGAAGTGCTGGGCATCGTGGGTTCCTTCAGCAAAGACGGAGAGATTGTCATCGCCAAAGAGATCATTAGACCAGAGGTGCCCATCAATAGTGGGATGGTGCCCAACGGTTCGAATTCGATACTTGCTTTCGTCTCAGACATACACGTGGGGAGCACGGAATTCCTTCCGGATGCGTGGAACAGATTCATCTCGTGGCTGAACAAGGATCCGGCGGCAAAGCAGATCAGGTACATCCTCATGCCAGGAGACCTCGTCGACGGAATCGGCATATATCCAGGACAGGAGGACGAGCTCCTTATCGAGGACATATACGCCCAGTACGCCGAGCTTGCGAGGCTGGTCGCGATGATCCCGGCAAGGATCAAGATAATCATGATGCCCGGCAATCATGACGCCGTCCGACTGGCGGAGCCCCAGCCAGCACTTCCTACGGAATTGAGATCCATGTTCGAGGCGAGGACTATCTTCGTCGGCAATCCGTGCTATTTGGAGATCGAGGGTCGGATTATCCTTGCCTACCATGGCCGCAGCATGGATGACTTCATTGGCAGCATCAGGAACCTGAGCTATGGCAGGCCAGCGGAGATTATGAAGGAGATGCTGAAAAGGAGACACTTGGCCCCGATATACGGCGAGCGGACGGCGATCGCCCCGGAGCAGAAGGACTACCTCCTCATCGACCGGGTGCCTCACATCTTCGTCACCGGGCACGTGCACGCATGCGCGGTCGACGAGTACAGGGGCATCAAACTGATCAACGCGAGCGCGTGGCAGTCTCAGACCGGCTTCCAGCGGATGCACAACCAGACTCCAGACCCGGCCAAGGTGCCGATGATCAACCTGGGGACCGGTGAGACGTGGGTCGAGGATTTCTCCAGCTGAATTGGGAAGCAAAAGGTTTCATATCCACTAAGCGAGATTGCCTGTCGTGCACGAGCTCGATCCGTTCTTCAAACCGAAATCAGTCGCGGTTATCGGCGCCACGCCGACATCTGGCAAGATCGGCAACATAATCATCGAGAACCTCTACAGCGACGGCTACAAGGGCAAGATCCACTTCGTGAACCCGAACTACAAGGAGATCCTTGGCATGCCCTGCTATCCATCCGTCCTAGAATGCCCAGGCGATGTCGGCATGGCGATCGTGGTCGTTCCTGCCAAGTTGGTCCCCGGCGTGATGGAGGAAATCGGAAGGAAAGGGATCAAGTGCGCAACCATAATCTCTGCTGGATTCTCCGAGGGCGACGCGGAGGGCAAAGAGCGGGAGAGGCTCGTTCTCGAGATGGCCAGAAAGTACAGCATCAGAATCGTAGGTCCGAACTCCCTCGGAGTCATCTCACCTCATGTCCGGATGAACGCATCATTCGCCAGAGCATCACCAATTGAGGGGTCGATTGCTTTCTTCTCGCAGAGCGGCGCCTTCTGCACCGCCGCGATAGAGTATTCTCTCGGAGAGATGCTGGGTTTCTCGGCGTTCGTCAGCTCTGGTAACAAAGCGGATGTGGACGACGCGGACCTCGTGAGCTATTTCGCGAAAGATGAAAAGACAAAATGCATCGCGGCCTACATGGAATCGACAAGGAAAGGACCTGAACTGTTCCATGCACTCGAAAGAGCATCCAAGAAAAAGCCCGTGGTGATTCTCAAGGCGGGCAGATCGAAGAGAGGCGCGAAAGCTGCGAGCTCCCACACCGGAGCACTGGCAGGCTCCGATGCGGCATTCGAAGCGGTTTTCAGACAGACCGGCGTCTACAGGGCAAGGACGATGTCCGAACTGTTCGATGCCGCCCAAGCGCTGGCCAGCCAGCCACCCCTTGTCGGTGACGGGATTGCCATCGTGACCAACGCTGGAGGAATGGGAGTGATCGCCACGGACTATGCGGAGGACATGGGACTCGAACTCGCAGATCTCTCGCAACAGACTCTCGACGAGATCGGCAAGGCCTGTCCTCCGACTTGGAGCTGGGGCAACCCGGTGGACATCATCGGAGATGCTGACACTGCGAGGTACGCCAGCGTCCTGAAGGCCGTTGGTCAGGCGCCAGAAGTCAAAGGCATCCTCGTGATCGCGGCGCGGCAGGCGGCGACGAACCTATATGAGATCGCGAAATG
>JALHSX010000030.1 GCA_022865445.1 Thermoplasmata archaeon
CAATGAGAGAGGTGCAAGGATAGCCGTCGCGGTTTCGGGAGGCAAGGACAGCACGGTCGCACTCTACCTGATGCACAAGATCCTCGGCGAGAGAAAGGATCTGGACCTGTGCGCGTTGACCGTGGACGAAGGCATCGATGGCTACCGGGATTCCAGTCTACCCATCGTCGCGAAGACCTGCAAGAAGCTCGGCGTCGAACACTTGGTCGTTACTTTCAAGGAGCTCTTCGGGACGACCATGGACGAAATCGCAGACTCCTCCAGGCAGTTGGCGACTTGCAGCTACTGTGGGGTCCTCAGGAGGGCAGCCATGAATCGAGCGGCGAAGGACTGGGGGGCAACGCATCTGGCTACCGGTCTGAACCTTGACGATACTGCGCAGTCTATACTGATGAATTTCTCAAGGGGAGATGTCGAGAGGCTCGCCCGCCTAGGACCACACAAGAGGGTCCAGAACTACCTGGTCCCTAGGATCCAGCCCTTGAGATCGGTTCCCGAAAGTGAAACACTTCTGTACGCCGTCGTCAACAAGCTGGAATTCCATGACTTGGAATGTCCATACGCATCGGAAGCGTTGCGCAATTCCTACAGATCAGTTCTATCCCAACTCGAGGACAAATACCCGGGAACGAGGCATTCCATCTTGAGGAGCTATGAAGAGATACTCCCTGCGCTCGAGAAGCTCTATCCTCCAGCGGAGCTCAAACGATGCTCGTGCGGAGAGCCGACCATGTCTGAGAAGTGCAAGGCATGCGAGCTGCTTGAATCTCTGGCAACAGGGCGGCCTACCTGATTGTATCCTTCGGGAACCATGCCCCACAGTGTTTGCATGTCATTTCCTTAGGCGATGCTTTCGCGCCACATATCGGGCACTCCTTGAATGCGAGGACTCTCTGGAATGGCTTGGGCTCAGGAGGTGGCGGAGGTGGGGGTGCATATCCCACAGAATCATCGTGTGAAACCTCGAAGGCCATCTTGGACATGGTCGAGAACGCTGGCCCAGACGGTTTGCTCCGTGGGAGTGGTCTCGGTCGTGCAGGAGCCCTCTCCGCTGCCCGCTCCTCTTTCCGCCTGCGCTCCTGGTCATCCAGATAGTGCTTGTGGGTCGAGAATGTCGAATACACCAGGAGCCCCTTCAGAGAGACACCGAAGAGCATGATGTAGACGATCTTGCTCATGTCAAACCGAACAAAGTATGGTCCGTATGTGAACTCAGCGATTCCCCCGCCAAGTGCAATGAAAAGCCACATGCATACGAATCCTAGTGCGGTGAGACCGAACAAGAGCCTCTTCCAAGTCCCAGGCTTGTTTGAAACTTCAAGAGTGCTCGCTGCCGTGATCATCCCTCCGAAGAAGATGATGTAAAGTTTTATGTCTGGCATGAAGGCCGTTGTCAGCTCTGGATAGCTCTTTGTGACTAGATCGAAGAGGACCAATGGCACGACTATGAACCGAAGGGTGTCGGTGAACGCTGTCCAGGTCGCATCGGACAGCCTGCTCCTCGGCGTCACGGAGGCACCACCGGAAGAGATGGAGCAGGATACGTCTCAGAAAAGGAAAAGCCCGCAACGTCAACCACTAGCTTCACGAAATAGTTGGTATAATACGCTGGAGTAACGCTGAGCGTGACAGTGTCCGAGTAGTTAGTGCCGAGCTGGACAGTGCCTTGTGCTTCACCGAGTATTGTGCTGTTGCCAAAGAAGCTTACCGTGACCTGTGCGGGCGGAAGACCGCTCAGAATGTCGGAAGTCTGAAGCCAGTAAGTGACATCGACTGATATTGGGCTCCCAGGAGAAGGCAGCGTGGAAGGATAGAGGACAGAGGACACACCCCAGCTTTGAATCAGAGCATCCCACGGGACGCTGACCTGGTATGTTGCTTCGAACTTCACCAGGTCCATCGTATAGCCGCAAGAGACGTCGACGACAAAGGTCAGCAAACCACCAGCGAACACCATCCCCATAGCGCCACCGTTGAAGAGTCTGAGAA
>JALHSX010000209.1 GCA_022865445.1 Thermoplasmata archaeon
CCTGCTCGACACGCGAAAGCGTGACGAGTTTATGAGGTTCATCGACCCCGAGGGCGTGAATCACAGACTGATCAGGATCTCGGAACCGGAACTGATTGACAAGATCGTGAAGCTACTGGAGCCCGCGAAGTTGCTGATTGCGGATGGGCATCATCGGTACGAGACAGGTCTCGATTTCAGGAACAAGATGCGCGCAAAGGACGGCTCCAAGGAAGGAACGATGCCATACGACTTCATCCTGGCGACCCTGGTCAGCTTCCGCAACCCAGGATTGGTGATATACCCGACACACAGGCTGATCCAGAGAGTCGACGAGAAGCTGATCTCGCAACTCCCGAAGGCGCTCGAGGAGGAATTCGACCTGAAGGAGATGCCCGGCCCCGACGAACTTGCGACAGCGGTCGAGAAATCGCAGGTGAAGGCATTCGGCGTGTGGATACCAGAATCCGGATGCTTCTTATACGCCACGCCGAAGGTGAGGGCAGCGTCCGCCAATCCGATGGATGACCTCCCAGTGTACATGGTTCAGGAACGGGTCCTGAAGAAGCTCTTGGGGTACACTTCAGAGATGCTGGACACGAAGGTGAATATCGAGTACGTGAAGGGCACCGGACCGACGAAGGACGCCATGGAGACCGGCGAGTATCAAGCCTGCTTCTTCGTGAAACCTCCGACCGTCCAACAGGTGATGGCGATCGCAGAGACGGGCCAGCTCATGCCGCACAAGTCGACGTATTTCTTCCCGAAGATATGGTCGGGAGCGGTCCTGTACCTGTTCCGACCCATCAACGCGAAGATTATGAAGCAGTAAATAGCAGAATGAGGATACGCCGACTGGTGTCTCCTTTGGTGCTCGACATCGGAATACTAGGCGGACGAATCGTTGACGGTGCTGGCAATCCTTGGTACATCGGCGACATCGGGGTTGCAGGCAAGAAGATCGCGAAGATGGGGAAGATCGACAAGAGCGAATGCAGGCGCACCATCGATGCTCGCGGATTGTACGTGTGTCCAGGGTTCATCGACATACACACGCACTCAGACATCACGGTTTTGATCTACCCCGGCTGCGACAGCACATTGAGACAAGGCGTCACAACACATCTCATCGGCAACTGCGGCTCATCCGCTGCGCCCATGAGGGAACCGTATGTCGACCTCTGGAAGACATATTGGGGAGACTGGGCCGGAACGTTCGATAAGGACGAATGGAAAACTTTCGGCGAGTATCTGAAGGTTCTCGAGAGGAGCGGAGTCGGGCACAACATCGCAGCCCTCGTGGGCCATGGTGCGGTCAGGACAGCCGCCCTCGGAGCCGAAAGGCGAGCACCGAACCCGAAGGAGCTGAAGCTCATGAAGGGTCTTGTCGACGAGGCAATGCGTTCCGGAGCATTCGGGCTATCGACCGGGCTCGTCTATCCTCCAGGCAGTTTCGCTAAGACCGACGAAATAGTCGAACTGTGCAAAGTAGTGGCGAAATACGGCGGAATGTACACCTCCCACATCCGAGGCGAGAGGGAGACCATCGCCGATGCGATCAAGGAGGCGATCATGATCGGCGAGCGGAGCGGCGTGCGCGTCCAGATATCACACAACTGTCCCAAAATAGGCGCATGGGGGAGGACCAAAGAGACCCTCGGCCTCGTCGAGAAGGCCAGAAAACGCGGGCTCGACGTCACGGTCGACAACGACGTTCACACCGATCTAGCACCAGCCCTTAGTGGAGCTCTGCCTCAGTATCTGGCCGAGCTCAAGAAGAAGGACATGCTAGAGCACATCAAATCGAAATCCAACAGAGAGAGGATCAAGAGGGAGATCATCGAGGACAAGCTGCCTGCGTTCGGGCCTTCGGGCCTCTTGAAGCACGGCCTGTTCGACAGGATATTCATCATGCACTGTCCCAAGCAGAAGAAGCTTGAAGGCAAGACCATCGACCAGGTCGCGAGGGAGAGACGGAAGGATACATTCGAGACCTACTTCGACCTGATGGTCGAGGAGAATGACGACATCATTGCGATCTTCGACTACATCAGCGAGGACGATATCAAGAAGCTCTTGGTGCATCCTCTGGTGATGGTCTCATCCGACTGCGCGACATGGGCGACCCACGGGCCTCTCACAGACCCTCCACCGTACGAACCTTGCGCATTCGGAGAGTACCCCGGGATACTGGAGAGATACGTGCGAGACGAAGAACTGCTGACCATGCAAGAGGCCATCAGGAAGATGACCAGCTTCCCGGCACAGAGGATTGGCCTCCTTGACAGGGGATTGCTCAGGCCTGGGATGAAGGCAGATATCACAATGATCGATCTCGACAAGATCAAGGACCGCGCTACGAACCTGTGGCCGCACGAGTATCCGTTCAAGAACTATCCGCACAGATACCCTGAAGGGATACCCTTTGTGATTGTGAACGGGACCGTGGCCGTGGACAAGAGCAAGCAGACGAAGGCTCTCGCGGGAGAAGTCCTGAGGCACAAGTGGCCGTAGGAAGAAAGCTCAGACTTCGTACTTCTTGTACTCTCCCACGCACGGGTTCCCGTAGCATACCCAGAGAACCTTGTTTGTGAGATCGCAAACTATCGAGAATATCGATTGAGTCTGCTCCTCAACCTCCAGGGCAGGATCCGCGTGCCTGCATATCGATTCCGGATATCCGACATGGTCGGAGAGGATCCTTTTGAAGGTCGACAGGTCGACTTTCCCCAGCTCCCGCTTGAAGAGTCTGTTGGCTCTATTGTATCTGACTATTGAAGAGAAGCGCGTGTGCATGTTGTCCTCGAACTTCCACATCTTGGGGGAGAGGTAGTGGTTCGTGTGCACCATCCAACCGTCTTCAGCGTACAGAGCGTCGAACGTGGTCGCCGACCCCTCCATGCTGTATATCTCGCCGTTCGAGTCGCACACTATGTTGTTGAAGCTGTGGCCGCGGCCCTCAGGCATCGAGGCTTTCAACGCCTGATATATCCCCGTCTCTGCCAGGACCTTCCTTATCGGAATCGATTTCGGCATCCCTTGCCTGGTATCGTTTGGGACGAGAGCGTTCCCAGTCAAGCTGATCCCCGCCGCGTTCAGGCCCTCAGTCGGCCATATACCGCCATAGTTCATGCCTATGTATCCTGGCTCGTCTTTCGGCCTGATTCTGGCGACCGTGATCTCAGATATGCTGTAGGGCGCGACATCTTCGTTGTGCGCCGCGAAAACGACATCATCCTTGGTCCATTCGGCGTTCACAGCGATGTCCGTGCAACCTTTGCCCCTTCCGCCTTCCGGGAAATCGCAAGTCATCGCATAGATCGTGCCGAAGTCGATGCCAGTGCCCTCGGCGTAGCCCTCGAGCTCCTCGATGAATCCGGGTGCGAACTTCCTGCTCAGGGGCAGGCTCTTCCTGGAATACGTGATTGCCTTCTGTAGGTTGAAGCCGGGCGTGGCCGAAATCGCGGTCTTGAACCGCTTTTCCATTCGGATTGCCATGTCCCTGCACTGCTTCCCAATCGTGACGCCGATCTGGTGGTGGCTTCCTGAGGCGGCGACTTCCCTGAGGCCACGCTCCGAACTCTTCTTCGGCATGCTCTTCCCCTCTTCGCTCGACCTTGGAGGGAAGTAGCCCTTTTACATCAAAAGGCTGCCGATTTCAAAGAAGTAGAAGGTCGAAAACATTTATCTTGAAGTTCATCGGTCCACCGCATCATGCCCAAA
>JALHSX010000210.1 GCA_022865445.1 Thermoplasmata archaeon
ACTCCGCCCATCAGGGCTATGTGTTTCAGAGTCGCGATTTGCTTCTCATGCATGGTACGGCTCGGATGAGCTAGGCATCATAATAGCTTTTCGTCGGAGAGATTGCTAATAATCGTCGGCCACTAGATAACGTTCGCTCCGCAACCTAACAACTGGAACACGCCTTTCCTTGAGCCTTTGTATGAGCTCCCTGTCGTTGGTTACGACAGCCGCGGACCTTTGCAGAGCGATCTCGATCACGGCGTCATCGCCCCTGAATTCCGTCTCCACGATCTGATAGTTCCGCGCCAAGGCGAGGGCTGCCTTGCCGTTCTTGTCCAGTGTGTTTGCCAACTCGCCAAGGACCGAGCTCGGAACGAAAATGGGTAGGTCACCGAACAGACGCCTGAGCTCGTGATCCAGGTTCAGCTTGAACTGGAAGGGCATCAAAAGAGCATTCGCGTCGAGCACGATAGCTTGTGGCAGGGGGCATCACACGCCTACTTCACTACACCGTATCCAATCAGACGCCACTTGCCTGATATGCGTCTCGATATGGCTATTCTCTGGTTCTTCTCGACACAGACGGGGATCTTGAGATTCACTTCAGCGGAATCGGACCTGCCGCTTGTCACCACTCCCACGGTCGTCGCAGTTCCGACGCTGAGCATCAGAGGCTCATTCGTCTTGAGATTGTCGACGGCAAGCTCAGATGAGACTCCGACTACCCTCTTCATGAGTTCGGTGCTGAACGTCAACTCGCTCAGCACAGGTGGAAGCGATCCCGGAACTCCGGCGATCCGTCCGACCAAGGAGTCTGATTTTGTCAATGATGGATCAAGGCCAGTTCCTATGGCGATCAGACCGCCCGGGCCAGCAACATCAAGAGAGAGACCGCCTGCGTAGAGTGACCTGACCTTGGTAACGATGCTCTCCCAGCTCGTCTTGCTGCCGACCTCGACCCTCCTTCCGGGCAAGATCTCCACATCGTCACCTATCTTCACCTTGCCTTGGGTCAGAGAACCTCCGATCACTCCGCCCTTGAGACTGGCAAGCTTCGTCCCGGGAACGTTGACGTCGAAAGACCTGGCTATGTACATCCTGGCGGATTTCGACTTGTCCCACTTTGGGGTCGGGATCTTCTTCTCGATAGCCTCGATAAGCATGTCGATGTTCACGTCGTGGTGAGCCGAGATCGGGATGATTGGGGCCTTCTCTGCGATCGTCCCCTTGATGAAGTTCTGTATCTCGGAATAGTTCTTCCTAGCCTCCTCCTTGGAGACGATGTCGATCTTGTTCTGGACGACTATTATCTTGTCCACTCCAATAATAGACAGGGCCATCAGGTGCTCCCTCGTCTGCGGCTGAGGACATTCCTCGTTCGCAGCGACGAGCAGCAGCGCCCCGTTCATTATCGCTGCACCTGAGAGCATGGTGGCCATCAGGGTCTCGTGGCCCGGAGCATCGACGAAGGAGACGGATCTGAGGAGTTCGCACTCGCCCTTGCAGTTCGGGCAAGTCGGCTGATTGGAATAGCATTCTGGAGCGTCGCATTTCTTGCACTTGTAGAAGGCGACATCGGCGTAGCCCAGCCGAATCGAAATGCCTCTCTTGACTTCCTCAGAATGTCTGTCAGTCCACTCGCCGGTCAGAGCTTTTGTCAGCATGGTCTTGCCATGGTCTACGTGGCCGATCATGCCGATGTTGGTCTCTGGCTGGCTCGGAACCTTCATTACTGCTTCTTCTCCTCTTTCTTAAGAAGCTCGGAAGCCGGTTTCATGCCGTGTTGCGTGATCTTCATGTTGATCTGCAATGTGTCCGGAGCTATCGTGTTGCCCCGAACGTTCTTCCGTCGCCTCAGCCCGTTCTTCTTTGAGTTGAAGCCGATGCTCTTGGAGAGCAGGAGTTTCTTCCTTCTCGGGCCGGGCAGGTCCCTTCTCATCGGGAACCCGTCCTTGTCGCTTCCTCCCGTGATTTCCAGTTTGAAACCTGGCAGGCCGACGAAGATGCCGTCCACCACATCGCCTATCTTCTTGCCTATGAGCGAGTTAGCGTGATGACCTGAGACTGGCGTCTGATATGACTTCCCATCTTTTGGATCACTTATTACAGCTCTGAACTCCGCCAAACAATCCACTCCGGTGTGTACCACGCCCTAATGCGAAAGGAGTTATATAGGTTTCGGACATGGAAATGGAGTACTGGTATGTCAATTCGGAGACCATGCGAGCCGTGTACGTCGCCATGATTATGTTCATCGGAAAGACTACCAGCGACAGGTAGGGAAAGGCGATGAAGAAGATCACGCGGGAATACCTGAAGGACATGATGGACACGGACGTCGACTTCGTTCTCATAGACGCGCGCGGACACGAGGCATACGCCAAGGAGCACTTGCCTGGCGCCTTGTCAATCCCATCTGACCACCTTGGACAACACT
>JALHSX010000211.1 GCA_022865445.1 Thermoplasmata archaeon
ACCACCTTCGCAGAGCCACTGGTGATCTTCATCATCTCTTCTTTCTGCTTGAGCGCCATCTGCGCTCCTGAGAGCTTCGTCTGCAGGTCGAGGACCAGCGAATTCGCCTCCTGCTCCCTCTTGGCGGATTCGGCGACTCTCTGGGCGAGCTCTGGGTCTACTGTCGGCGCACCACCTATCGCTCCGGAGAGGACTCCGCGGCTGAGCGCTTCTTCCTTGGAGAGCAGTTGTTTCTTCATTGCGTGCAGCTGGGCGTCCTTCTCTACGAGTGCCATCTGCTGCCTCTTGAGCTCCTGCGCATCCGGCGGGAGCTCCATGACAGAGGATTCTATCTTGTCTCTGAGGACCGAAGCAACTTCTTCTAGCTGCATGATCTTGAGTTCGAGGTTCTCCCTGTTGGCCATCTCGGACGCGAGTTTGTCCGTGATGGTTCTTTGGTCGGTTTCCGACCCCTGCTGGCTCTTGATGAACTTGATTACTGCGATGCTCCCCCGCTTCACATTCTCCAGCTCTTCCTCTAGCTGTCTGGTGTTCGTCCGCTCGACCTCGAGATCCGCTCTTGCCTTCGCCAGCTCCTCGATAGTCGCCTCGGGGTCGAACTGGCCCGACTCGAACGCCCGGAGTTTCTCTCGAAAGGTCTCTCTCAGCTGGATGAGTTCGGCCTCTCTTGCCAGAAGTTCGTTCGGGCCTATCTGATCCTGAGGGACGGGCTCGACAGTCCTCGTCTCCTCCAGCCAGGTGTTCACGTCCTCTTCTTGTCCGGATAGCCAACGGGCGAGTGAATCATCGCGAGGCATTTCCTTCCTAGCAACAGCAGCCATCGGCTGCGTCCGCTCCTCCCCTGACAACCACTCGTTCAACCCCTCGTCCTCGCCTGACAGCCAGTCGGCGAGATGAGAGCCTCCGGTGTTGGCCCCCAATTGAACCGCACCCTCGATGATCTTAGAGGCGAGTTTCTCCCCTATGCCTTTGACGGATGAGAGTTCCTCCACGCTCGCCTTCCGGAGTTCCTTTATGGAGCGGTAACCCGCTTGGCGGAGAATTTCAGCCTTCGCCTCTCCGACCCCTGGCACGAGCCTGAGCTCTTCGAGCTCCTTGTCCTCTGCCACCTCTTCTTTCGGCTTCTCCTCTGCCTTGCCGGGCTGGAGGCTGCTGTAGCAGTGGTTGCACTTTGTCGAACCTTTCGGTGATTCGTACCCGCAAATGGGGCAGGTGATGGTGTCCGGAGGCTCCTCTTCGCTTGGCATTAGCTCTCCTGAATCGGACTCAGCGGGGGAGTACAGGATTTGAATAAGCCGATTGCGCGGAATACATCGCTTACTGTCTACATCCCGTCCTGGTCTAAATAGACGGATTGGAATATTTATACTTACCCGCAAAGGAATCGGTCCTGGACATGATGCCTCTGCATAGCTTATTATCGGGCTAGAATCCGATAAATCCGCAGCAGGCGTGTGATAGACTGTCCCAATCAAATTGCCGCAGCATGTCCGAATTCGTCAAAAGGAACAATTACTCTGTCAAGCATTCACTACTCTAACGCACATGACTGACAAGGATGAGCCCAGGAAGATCAAGACGAAGCAGAAGAAAGAGCGCATCGGCGTTTACGTCTGCCACTGCGGCACGAACATCGCCGGCACCGTCGACTGCAAGTCGGTCTCAGGGTACGCTCAGGGCTTGGAGGGAGTGGTCGTCAGCAGGGACAACACATACACCTGTTCTGAACCTGGTCAGAACCAGATCGTTGAGGACATCAAGAAGTACAACCTGACCAAGGTCGTCGTCGCCTCCTGTTCTCCGAAGATGCACGAGAAGACCTTCAGGAAGGCAATTGAGGGCGCGGGCCTGAATCCGTATTCTCTGGAGATGATAAACATCAGAGAACAGTGCTCCTGGGTGCATAAGGACAAGAACGAGGGCACGAAGAAGGCGAAGGACCTGGTCAAGGGCGGCATCTTCAGGGCTGCCAGGCTCGAGGCCCTCTACCCACAGGAGATGACGATGTCGAAGGATGTCCTCGTCATAGGAGGAGGGATCGCCGGCATATCAGCCACTCTGCAGCTGGCGAACTCCGGATACAAGGTCTATATGGTCGAGAGGCAGCCAAGCATAGGCGGCAGGATGGCCCAGCTGAGCAAGACGTTCCCTACGCTCGACTGCGCGCCATGTATCTTGAGCCCACGCATGGTCGACGTCGCCGCCAACCCGAACATCGCGCTTTACACAGGCGCTGAGGTAGTGAATCTAACCGGAACCCCAGGGAATTACAGGGTCAAGGTCAGGATCGGTCCAAGAGGAGTCGATCCCAAGAAGTGCATCGGTTGTGCGAAGTGCGAGAAGGTCTGCCCTGTGAAGACGCTCAACGAGTTCGAGGAGTGTCTGTACGAGCGCAAGGCGATCTACAAATCATTTCCTCAGGCGGTCCCGGCATCATATGTCGTAGATTTCGAGAAGTGCAAGAAGTGCGGTGCATGCCTCAAGGTCTGCTCTGCGCACGCGATCGACATGGAAGAGAAGGAGC
>JALHSX010000212.1 GCA_022865445.1 Thermoplasmata archaeon
ATCGTCCTGACCGGCAGAGGGGAGATGGAGACCGGCTTGAAGCAGGTCAAGGATATCGACTTCTACAACGTCATAGGCACATTCGTCTCCGAGTACACCATGCAAGTGGGCAACGAGACGATCACGGCGCCCAGGATCGTGCTCGCATCCGGAGCAAGGGCTCAGATCCCACCGATCCCAGGCCTGGACAAGGTCAAGTACCACACATACAGGACCGTGTTCGGCATCGAGGAGAAGCCTGAGAGCATCATCATACTGGGCGGAGGATACATCGGGTGCGAGTTCGCGCACTTCTTCTCGGCCATAGGCACGCGCGTCGTCGTTGTTGGAAGGAACCCTGTCCTTCTTCCACACGAGGAGCCGGAGACAAGCCTTCTCGTAAAGAGAAGGCTCTCGCAACATGCGGAAATACACACCGGAACCGAAACCATCAAAGCCGAGGCCAAGGACGGGCGGATGACTGTAACGATCAAGGACCCCGCGGAGAAGGAAGAGAGAACGGTCGAGGCCCAGCACCTGCTAGTGGCAACTGGCGTCCGCTCCAACTCCGATTGGCTGAAGCCAGAGAACTCAGGGGTCAAGACAGACGACAAGGGCTGGATAACGACCGATCAATATCTCGAGACCTCCAAACCGAACATCTTTGCGCTCGGCGACGCCCTGGGAAGGAACATGTACAGGCACACGGCGAACTACGAGGCTTCTGTCGTGCGGAACAACTTGTTCGAGGAGCATAAGGTGATGCTTGACCTGCACGCGGTCCCTCACGCAGTTTTCACTGACCCTCAGATAGGACAGGTCGGAATGACTGAGGAGGAGGCAAAGCAAGGGAGGAAGGTCATGGTGGGTGTGAGCAGGTACTTCGATAGCGCCATGGGATATGCGTACGGGGACGAGGACACCTTCGCGAAGGTGATCGTCGAATATCCGAGCGGGAAGATACTAGGAGCGACCATCGTCGGCCCGCAGGCGTCGACCTTGGTCCAGCAGGTCGTGAACCTGATGAATTCTGAGAACCAGACCTATGCCCCGCTCGCGCGAGCGCAAATAATACACCCTACCCTCTCTGAAGTGCTGGCCTCTGCGTTCGGTCGGTTGCGACCGGCGAACTTCGAGCTCGAGCATCATCACCACTAGCACGCGCGTGGATCCGTCCCAATAGTTGAGCTGGTCACATCAACCTCGGGAAATCCAGCGAAAACCATGTGTATTGAAAGAGAGATTCTGCTGTTGGTAGAATGGACAATGAATCGGACATCGGACTGATTGCTGAGGAGGCCAGCCCCTGAGCCGCCGGTGTGGCGGACCATTTTCGAGGTTGATGATGAAACCGATCCAGGATTTCGAGGACAACGAGATGCGATGGTTCAGTGCCGGACTTGTCAGGTGGAACGATGAGCTACTTGGCACGGATGGTGAGACCTATGCCGCCCTTGTGTGGAAAGGCGTTCTAATGGGCAAGGCGATAGGGTCGTGCGCCAAAGGAGACTTCCAATTCAAGTGGGCGGGATTCGTTCGGAGACATGTTCCCATCGTCGAGATGTCGTCAGGAAACGAGATTGGCGTACTGAGGTTGGGGATCTTCGACAGCGGATGGTTGCAGATGGAGAACGGACGCAGATATCAATTCAAGCATCTGAGCTTGAGGGGGCGATGGTCGTTCTTCGACGAGCTCGGAGAGAAGCAGTGCACGCTCGCCTTCCGTTCTTGGGTCAGAAGGGGTGGAGATGCCATCATTGCGGTCAATGCGACCTTGAACCCCGATTTGCCAATCCTCCTGCTCTTGGGCTGGTATGCGATGAACATGATGAACGCTGAGGCAATCGCGTACGTGTCCTAGGGTGGTCAGTCCGTTGGGAGTTGAGCGAATGAAGAAGTATCACATGCGCAGACAGGAATTGGAGATCAAGAGCAAGAAGACAATGCGGGAGATTCTCGCAGGTCAAGAATGGATGACCATCGCGATGTGCAAGGGCAAAGAGCCCTATCTTGTCACGGTCACGTATTCGTACGATGCTCGAAACCAATCATTCTACTTCCATTGTGCGCCCGCAGGGAAGAAAATCGACTACCTGAAGGCCAACCCGATCGTTTGGGGGCAG
>JALHSX010000213.1 GCA_022865445.1 Thermoplasmata archaeon
AACTAAATACCCAGATGACCTTTCGCAGAGCGGGAAGGATCCCAGGAGGAATCTAGCATGAGGAAGTTGGGAGTTGTATTGACTATTGGCCTGTTTCTCGTAACCGTTTCGCTGCTCCCTGTCGCTAGTCGCGCGGCAGCCGCAGTGGACGTCGAAGTTGGGGACTACTGGAGCTACGAGGCAGGCGTGGACGTGGAAGGGCTGTCCATGTCTGGGACGATCAAGACGAAAGTGACGGGGACCGAAGGCAGCGGCGCGAGCGAGGTCTTCGTGATGGCGATTAGCGGCACAGGCGAAGTGTCTGGCAGTGCAGCTGGCTATGCCACATCTGGAAGCGTGGACTATTCGGGCGAGATCAAGCGGCTGAAATCAAACTTCAGCCTGGTGTCCTCGGATCTGGACATGGTGATAACGGTGTCGGCATCTGGTCAGACTATGACGATGACCTTGGGGATGCTGCAGACATACGACCCAGCTCTTGATGACTACATAGGCGACAACAACCCTGGACATGGGGGAACGATTGTCAGCAGGAGCACTCTGACCACCACCACTACGATGAAGATCGAAATCCCTGGACTGCCGGCCCAGACGGAATCAGACACGTCCAACAGCTCAGTAGTGCAGACCATTCAGCTTGCTGCCTCCAATGAGAGCGTGACTGTGCCTGCGGGCACATTCGACTGCTACAAGTACACATGTGATCTCGAATTGGGAGGCCTGTCTGAGCCGTTGACATACTACTACTCGGACAAGGTTGGCAACTTCGTGAAGCAGGAGGGTGCCGCGGAGGTGATGGGAGGATTCGGGAATGGAGAGCTCAAGTCGTACTCCCACGGCGGCGAAGGCACCGGCGGGGTTTCATCGTTGTTCTCCGGAACGAACTTGCTGATCATCATCGCGATTGTCGTGGCGATTCTCGTGGTTGTGTCGCTGGTGCTGCTGATGAAGAAGCGGGGCAAGGCTGTAGCACCGATGCAGATGCAAATGCCACCCCCTGAGATGGGCGATCCGCCACCACCCCCTCCGGGAGCATAACGCAACAGGTCAGCTGAACAAAACACCAGAAGAATGCAAGCTCTCCGCCCGAAGGCTGGTGAGGCTCAGAGCTTGCCTTCTTTCGCTTTCTTTTGCATGCGCTTGCCCC
The DNA here is from genome assembly GCA_022865445.1 of Thermoplasmata archaeon. Lineage (GTDB taxonomy): Archaea > Thermoplasmatota > Thermoplasmata > UBA10834 > UBA10834 > COMBO-56-21. Next base: position 1,148 of record JALHSX010000213.1, read on the forward strand.
TCTCTTTCGAGGTCAGACCGGTAGCTCTCGCCAGGAATGTGTTGTACGCCTTGATCGTGTCCCGTGCGACATCGTTCCCTACCGTGGCGTCCATCTTCGTGTCGATGCAGAGGACGTTCTTCTTGCATTGCCATGCGACGATTTCCTTGAGGGCGCCGATCGATGAAGCAAACTTGCCGTCCCTCTCCTCGACGTTGCCGAACGCCTCCTTCATGTGCGCTCTCAGTTTCTCCGGTTCAATGTTCTCCTGGTGCCCTCTTCGAACCTCGTACTCATGCATGGTTCTCCTCGGCCAACGTTAAGCTCGATGCTTCCTGAAAAACCTTTGGAGGTCGCAGGTCCCTCCCATCACATATCCCTCGACGTCGACCACGCTCTCCCACGTCTCCCTGCAGTCGCACTCGGGCGAACCAAGCCGTGATCTGTCCTGGGTCATGGAGTACGCCCTGATGGAGTCGAGGATCACTTCGTCGCACTTGCCACAGTTGTGAGCTCCCCTCTCCTTCCCTCCGCCCGTGGGGTCGCATATCAACTTCCTGCCTTTCGTGTCCGATTCGCGCAGCACCTTCAGAACGCTCCAGAGCCACGGAGATCTGTATGCCCAGTTCCTCCACAGTCTCTCAACGAGAGTGCCCCTCTGGACATTCACCGGGTTCAATGAGATAGTCTTGCTCGATTTGGCCGCAAAGGCGATCGTCGCCTTGGCGTCCTCAATCGCCTCAGACTCCGTGAGGAAGGGCGGCTTCAGAAGGACATAGGTTCTCACATCGATTCCTTTCGCGTTCAAGACGGCAGTCGCCTTCTCGTAGTCTTCGACGGCGAAGCCCTTGTTGATGGAGTACCTCAGGACATTGTCGTTCGAGCTCTCCAGGCCGAGAGCGATCTCGAGATCATCGTGGATGGCAAGCATACGGTCCAGCCGTTCAGTAATGACATATTCGGGCCTTGATTCGAAGAGGAGCCTGAGATTCGCGTCCGCGCATCTCTTCAGTATGTGGTCCGAGGTGTCTGAGGTGATTTCGCACTCGTCCAAGAACGACCCTGAAGTGTAGATCTTGAGGAAGCTGATTCCATCCAGTTGATCCATTGCGCTGTCGAACTGCTTCGTGATGTTCTGCTGCGTTATGCCCTTGCTCGAGTCGACGTTGTATCCGCACATCGAGCATCCACTCGTGTGAAAGTGACTGCATCCAGAAGTTTGCAGGATCACAACGCCAGCATCCGTGGGCTTGCCCTCTACGGATTCCTTCTCTCGCCAAACAGAAGCAGCATGGTCTTGGTCTCTATGTCTGCCTCGAGACCTTTGCTCGGGTTCCTGATTCTCTCGCATGTGCATACCG
>JALHSX010000031.1 GCA_022865445.1 Thermoplasmata archaeon
ATCTTCGGGACGCCGGTCACGGAGTACTTCTGCGCAAGCGGGACGAACTCGGTGGATTCGACCATGTCCGCCCAGATCATGTCGCTCTCTATCGCGAGCCTGTGCGCGAGCCTCACGGCAGCAGGACACAGCGGGCAGGTCGGCGTGACGAACACCTGGATGTGGACTGAGTTGTCTATCAGCTTGAGAACGTCCTTGGTCTTTTGTGAGAGACCGCTCTCCGCCCTCGAGACGTCGAGGATCGCCCCCACCAGGGAATTGAACTCGTAGCCAGATGGTATTCCATAGAACCTTACCCCGTAGTCCTTCTTCCCGATTACGGCTATCGCCGGGATCTTGTCGATCCTGAACTCCTTCGCCTTCATCATGTCCTTTACGAAGTCGTACTTCTCCACCTTGATCTTCGGAGAGATCTCAGCCAGTTCCGTCGCGACCAGCTCCGTCTCCTTGCAGAAGAGGCACGGGACCTCCTGAGAGAACACCACGAGCCTTACCTCGTCGACAAGCTTCTCACTGAATTGCTTCGTCAGAATGTCTCTTTCCTTTTGCGGTATGAGCGCCATCACAAACAACTCGCACTCTCGTATTCAGTAGGATACTTCCACGTCGATCTTGACGCCTTCTCTAACGCTTGCGGTGACAATGCAGAAGTCTTCGAATATACTCTTGCATCGTTCGAGCTTTTCTTTGTCAATATCGTTCACGTCGACCTTCATATTGACCTTAATTCCTTCAACTCGCCATCTCCCCTTATCGTTGCGTGTCAAGGATGTCTCGACATCCGCCTCTATGTCCTTCACGTTGCCCCTTGACTTCTCAATGCAGAACATGAGGCTAGAAGTGAGACAGTGCCCTACGGCCGATGACAGCATCATCGCTGCGCTCGGACCTTCGGACGTTCCGACGGGTTTCGGCTCGTCCATGTGTAGCTCGACTCCTCTGAGCTCGTCGAATGTGACTGAGGACTTGTAGCCCTTCTCACGATGCACGTGCGCGTGAATCTTCTCATTCATGTTCTCGGCCTCGGTCTTTCAATATGACCGGACTCGGCAAAGTCTTTTCGGCGCTCGAAGAGATTGCTTGAGTTCCTTCGTGTGCCGGGACAACATACTAATACGCTCAAGCAAAATGCTGACACGCTTCTGAAGCGCGGAGATTCAGGCAATGGGAACGAGGACCGAGAAGGATTCGCTGGGCACAAGGGAGGTGCCAGAGGATGCCTACTATGGCATACAGACGCTAAGGGCGACGGAGAACTTCCCTGTAAGCGGCATCATGCCCAGACCAGAATTCATCAACGCATATGCGATGGTCAAGAAGGCGGCCGCGCTGGCCAACATGGATGTCGGCTGGCTCGAACCACACGTCGCGGAGGCGATCGTATCAGCGTGCGATGAGGTCCTTGCGGGCAAGCTTCATGATCAGTTCGTCGTCGATGACTTCCAGGCGGGCGCCGGTACGTCGTTCAACATGAATCTCAACGAGGTCATCGCGAACCGCGCGCTCGAGCTCACG
>JALHSX010000032.1 GCA_022865445.1 Thermoplasmata archaeon
CGACGCCTATGCTGCAACCCTCGATCTAGCCAACAAGATCACATTTGGCGGTGGGGCAATAATGCCCAACATCTGGATGGACACGAACTACAACTGGGCGAACTCAACATTTGTGACTAGCGCCATGGCTTCGCTGAACAGTTCGGTTGCAGCTGTCGCTGCTGTGGTCAATCATCTGCTGGTCGAGTCCAGCTCTCCGTCCCCATCGCCCGACCCACAGGCGCCTCAGCCTCCAGAGTCTCTCAGAGCCACCGTGACTGGAGCACATATCAGTCTTTCGTGGTCACCACCCACGAACGATGGGGGTCGAGCCATCATTGGCTACAAGATATTCCGCGGGACCGATCAAGACAATCTGTCGCTTGCTGCAACCGTCGCCGACTACGCCCGCAGCTGGACGGATGAATCCGTTGAGATGGGCACAACCTACTACTATTGGGTCGTCGCGGAGAACTCTGTTGGTTCAAGCGGCATGTCTACGGTTGCGTCTGCAACCATCCCAAGCGAACACAACTCACTGCTCCTACCGATCTCGATCTCATCTGCTTTGTTCGCCTTCGCTGCTGGAGGCGCCATGCTGTGGTGGAGAAGAACTCGGAGCAAGTCACGGTCTTGAATGGCTCATATCTCATTTCCGTCAGCCGGAGAAAGTCATAGAGAAGGAAAGCGACGGAAAAGAGGCTAAATTATTTCAATTTGGCAATGAACCGGTGAGTGAAATCCCTCGCCATGTCGAGCGCGTCCGAGGCCAATGGCCCCTTGAAGCCTGTAACGGCGATATGCAACACCTCTGGATGAGCGCTGAGGCCGCGTTCCTTGGCCAGTTCCTGCATACGCGTTGCCGCGCTCTTCGTCACCCGTTCGAGCCATTTCTTGCGCTTCTCCCCGTCTTCCGACAAAGGCCCGACGGTACCAAAGGCCACAATCGGCCTGTTCTTCCAATACTCCATGTCCAGTCCCTCCAAGAACCCTTTGGCCTTCTTGGTCATGCGCCCCATCCTAGTGGGGGAGCCGACGAACATGAAATCCGCTTCGACCTTCTTGGCTTCCCTCTCCCCCAGATTCAGTATGTCTGCTGAATGTCCATCCGCTCTGATCTGCTCTGCGATCGCCTCTGCAACTTGCTTCGTGTTGCCATATACGCTGTCGAAGACAACGATTCCCTTCATCCTGATTCCTCTGATGTACAGATGGGTTTGCCAGATATATCAATTCCCGAGCAAGTTAGGAAGGTTGTAGGAGGCTGAGCAGGACTCCGGCGCGCATTCGCACGAGCGCTACAGAGCCTTTGGGGAATCTCCCACATGAGATTCGTCTCACCCCTCATTCGACGGATGAGCATCAGCCTGCTGTCTCGTTCTATGGGAGTAGGCCGGCGCCCCTTAGCTCTTGCGTGATCTTTTCGACTGCAATCTCGACGTCCTCAGGCTTTCGCGCGCCAGTGCATACCAGCTTCCCGCTGCCGAAAAGCAAAACCACGACCTTCGGGACATCGAGCCTGTAGACCAGACCAGGGAACTGCTCGGGCTCGTACTCTACCTTCTCAAGACCAAGGCTGATGGCTATCGAGTTGAGATTGATCTTGGACCCGAGGTCGCTCGAGGCAACGATGTTCTGAACCTCTATCTTGGGCGTGGTCTTGATCACGATGCCCGCGGCCTCGATCTGCTTGACCACCTTGCTGATGGCTAGCTTCACCTGCTCAAGGCTCTTGCCGATCATCGTCAACCACCCTCGTTTCTTGTCCTAAATTTATACGATATCAGGTTAGGCTTTCACCAGTTTTTCATACAGTTTCTTCTGGCGCTCCATCCCCTCCCGGTAACGCTCGTGCCGTCTCTCATCCGGATAATGGATCGTGCCGATAAAATCGGGCGCTTTTTCCAGGTCCGGTATTACTCCTAAGGCCTCCAGAGCCAATAAGGCAGCGCCCCTTCCTGAGGCTTCCTGAACCTCGGAGACAGCCACGGGTCGATTGAACACATCCGTCATGATGTGTAACCATGTTGGAGAACTGAGCAACGCCCCGCCGCTCGCCAC
>JALHSX010000214.1 GCA_022865445.1 Thermoplasmata archaeon
CGACAGGCTGAAGGAAGCGAAGAAGACCGGCGCAGATTGCCTCGTGACGGGCTGCTACAAGTGCCTAATACACCTCAACTGCACCCTGGAGTACAAGACCCAGACACCCAAGGAGCAGATCGACATACCAGTCAAGGACCTGAGCGTCGTCATCGCTGACGCGCTCGAATGATCGCAGGAAAACGATAGAATGAACCCGCAAACACAAGCACCAGCAAAGGGAGAGGAGAGATACCTCCTTGTCGAGCTGTCGTGCAAGGACCAGAAGTGCTCTCCGTGCACGTATCCCAACTGCCAGAGGTTCGCCAGAACTGTCCCGAAGAAGAAGCCGTTCGAGACCCGCATGACGAAGATGTTCGAGATCAAGAAGCCGATAACCAAGCCTCAGGATACGCGCGAGCGCCTGGTGCTGATCGAGCTGTCGTGCAAGGACGAGAAGTGCTCGCCTTGCACATACCCGAACTGCCAGAGGTTCGCCAGGGAGGCGCAGAAGAAGAAGGCGCCGTTCAAGGTCAAGATCACTGAGATCGAGAAAGGGAAGGAGGTACAGAGCCTCCTGTCGAAGTGACAGCGGCCGTGAGCGTCGCCTTTCGACGAAATCGCTGGACGCTACGCGGAAAAGCGTCGGCCGCACATCGAAACGCATAAAATGGTAAAGACCATACAGCAAAAAGCGCACGAGTCGAGACTGTCCAGACTTGTGATAACAAAGTGGCATTGATTGGGACAACATAGGGAGGTTACAGTATGGAAAAGTCTGTCATGGTGATCGGGGGAGGGATTGCGGGAATTCAGGCATCCCTGGACCTCGCGGACAAGGGAATGATCGTTCATGTGGTCGAGAAGACTCCCAGCATAGGCGGGAGAATGGCTCAGCTAGACAAGACCTTCCCGACGAACGACTGCTCGATATGCATTCTCGCGCCCAAGATGGCCGACTGCTTCAGCCATCCCAACACGAACGTGATCACGTACGCGGAGGTAGTGGGCATCGAGGGCAAGGTCGGCAGTTTCAAGGTGAAGGTACTGAAGAAGGCCAGATACGTCGATGAGACTAAGTGCACTGGCTGTGGCGAGTGCCTCGAAAAGTGCCCAAGCAAGGTCTCGAGCGAGTTCGAGATGGGCCTGGCCACCAGAAAGGCGATCTACATGCCGATGATGCAGGCCGTTCCGAGGGTCATGACGATCGACAAAGAGCATTGCCTGATGATTACGAAGGGCAAGTGCGGCAACTGCAAGAAAGCCTGCAAGAGAGAGGCCATCAACTACGAGATGAAGGACCAGATGCTGGAGTTCGAGGTGGGCTCGATCATCGTCGCGACCGGCTACGACGTCTGGGACCCAACCTCGTCCACGGAGTACGGCTACGGCCGATACCCCAACGTCTACACTGCCATGGAGTACGAGAGGATGATCAACGCCGCGGGCCCGACACATGGACACATCGAGCGGAGGTCGGACAAGAAGAGGCCGGTCAAGATGGCGTTCATACAATGCGTCGGCTCCAGGAACCCGCAGGTGCATCCCTACTGCTGCGCGGTCTGCTGCATGCACTCCACGAAAGAGGCGATGCTGGCAAGAGAGCACCACGACGACATGGAATCGACCGTATTCTACAAGGACATGCGCGCGTGCGCGAAGGGCTTCTGGGAGTACATCGAGAGGGCCAAGCGCGACTACGGCGTGAGGTACATCAACTCGGACGCGACGGTCCAGGAGAACCCGGACAACCACAACCCGATCGTCGTCTTCGACGTGGGCGGAAGGCAGCAATCGGAGGAGTTCGACATGGTAGTCCTGGCAACAACCCTGATCCCGAGGAAGGAGACTCTCGAGCTGGCGAAGATACTCGGGCTCAAGGTGGACCAGTTCGGATTCCTCGAATCAACAGACAGGATACTCAACGTCGAGAGCACGAATGTTCCTGGCATATTCATGGCGGGCTACGCCGCAGGGCCGGCGGACATCCCAGAATCGGTCGCCCAGGGCTCGGCGGCAGCCGCGAGGGCCGTGGAAGCGATGGTACAGGCGGGAGCGTGATGACACATGGCTGAGAAGAAGACCGAGTCAAAGGAGAAGCCGAGGATCGGCGTGTTCGTATGCCACTGCGGTTCCAACATCGGTGGCTTCGTCGACGTACCCTCGGTGGCTGAGTACGCAAAGACGCTCCCAGATGTGGAATACGCAACCGACAACCTGTACACATGTGCTGAGGACGGGCTCTCGAACATAAGAGAGGGCATCAGAAAGCACAACCTGAACAGGGTGGTCGTCGCGAGCTGCACCCCGAGGACCCATGCACCTCTGTTCCAGGCGACCTGCGAGTCCGCGGGCTTGAACAAGTACCTGTTCACATTCGTGAACATCAGAGAGCACTGCTCCTGGGTCCATATGAAAGAGAAGGAGAAGGCCACCAAGAAGGCCCGAGACCTCATCAAGATGGGCGTTGCCAGGGCGAGGCTCCTGCAGCCTCAGGAAGAGGAGAGGGTCAATGTCGAGCCGTCGGCAGTCGTCATAGGCGGGGGCGTGTCCGGCATGACGGCCGCGCTGTCCATCGCGGACATGGGGTTCCCAGTACACCTCGTCGAGAGGGAGGGAGACATCGGAGGGTTCGTCAGGATCCTGAACAACCTCTATGTGACCGAGAAGAGCGCTGTGGAGACGATCAAACCCTTGATCGACAAGGTGAAGGCCAACAAGAACGTCAAGCTGCACCTGAACTCGACGCTCAAGAGCGTCCAGGGGTTCATCGGCAACTACGACATCGTCATAGGCACGAAGGGTGCCGAGGACCTGAAGACCAAGGTCGGGACGATCATCGTCGCGACAGGCGCGCTCGAGTTCGTGCCCGAGGGGCTGTACGGCTACAACCAGTACCCGAATGTCGTCACGCTGACGGAGTTCGAGATCCTGTGCAAGAAGAAGACCCTGCCGAAGCTGAAGAATGTAGCTTTCATCCAATGCGTCGGCTCGAGAGGGCAGGTCAAGACCTACTGCTCCAGGATATGCTGCAATGTCGCCATCAAGAACGCCATCAACATCATGGACAACTACGAGAACATGCTGGGCCTGATGGAGAAGGCAGACACGGTGGTCGACAAGATCCCGGTCGAGCAGAAGGTGCCCGAGGAGATACTCGAGCGCAGGCGCAGGCGGCGCGGCAGAGAGAGGGGCGAGGAGGGCGAGGCCGAAGAGGTCAAGCTCGGTCCCTCGGAGAAGATCGAAGTCACAGTGTTCAACAGGGACATCATGGCGTACGGCGTGGACCACGAGCTCACCTATAACAAGGCCAGAGAGAAGCGCGTTAAGTTCAACAGATACACGCCCGAGCACCTCCCGAAGGTGTACATGGAGGGCAACCAACTCACGGTCGGCTACTTCCATGAGACCCTGAAGCTCGAGAGGACCATGCCGGTCGACATGATCATACTCTCGACCCCGCTAGTCGCCCAACCGGATGCTGGAGAGCTGGCGCAGATGCTGAAGGTGCCTCTGGGACAGGAAGGGTTCTTCTTCGAGGCGCACGTCAAGCTCAGGCCGGTGGATTTCGCCACCGATGGCATCTATGTCTGCGGCACCTGCAGAGGTCCCGCCGATATCACAGAATGCACGAGCCAGGGGGCGGCTGCCGCGTCTAGAGCCGCGACACCCATGGCCAAGGGATACGTGCAGGCCGAGGCGATCACTAGCGTGGTTGACGAGACCAAGTGCTCCGGATGCGGGACTTGCATCCAGGTTTGCCCGTACGGCGCGCTCAGAAAGAGCGAGAAGGGCCTGGCGGAGGTCATCGTGGCCGCGTGCAAGGGCTGCGGCTGCTGCGGTGCCACCTGTCCAGAGGGAGCGATCACGATGACTAACTACACGGACGCTCAGCTGCTTGCCGAGGCGAAGGCCGCACTCGATGAGGAGGTGTGAGACATGGCCGAGGCACAGAGCAAGATACCAGATATGAAGCCCGAGCCGAAGGGCGACGAGTGGGAGCCCAAGATCATCGGGTTCCTGTGCAACTGGTGCTCGTACGCAGGCGCGGACCTGTGCGGCGTCAGCAGATATCAGTACCCGACCAACGTCCGCCCCGTGAGGGTCATGTGCTCCACGAGGATCAGCCCGCACCTAGTGCTCGACATATTCAAGGCCGGCGCCGACGGCATTCTGCTGGGCGGCTGTCACCTGAACGACTGCCACTACATATCCGGGAACTTCTACACGGAGAAGCGCGTCAGACTGATGTGGAAGCTCCTCGAGGATGCCGGAATCGACCCGAAGAGGCTGAGGCTCGAGTGGGTCTCCGCATCCGAGGGGGAGAAGTTCTCCAAGGTCGTGACGGAATTCACCGAGCAGGTCACGAAGCTCGGCCCGAGCAATGTCCGGAAGGATAATGTCCTGAAGACGCAGGTCGCGGCCGCGGACAACGCGTCCGAGACGTTCCGGCTCAGGGCACTGGTCGGGAAGGAGCTCGACTTAGAGAAGAAGGGCAACGTCTACGGCAACAAGCTCGAGCAGACTGAGCTGGAGAAGCTGATCGACCAGGCAACCAAGGAGGAGTTCGAGAGAGCGCTCATATTGGAGCTCTCGAAGTCCAAGGCGATGTCGGTCAAGGAACTGGGCAAGATCATGAATGTCCCTACGGACAAGGTACTGAGGCATATCGTCGCCTTGCGCCAGAAGAACCTTCTGGCGATGGAACACCCGGAGGGCTTCACACCGACATACAAGACCATAGAGATCGGAGGTGAGCTGTGATGGCAGCGAGTGACAAGATCGGCGCGGTCATGGTAGTGGGAGGCGGCATCTCAGGGATGCAGTCCGCCCTGGACCTCGCGGATTCCGGATACAAGGTGTACCTGGTAGAGAAGCAGCCGAGCATCGGCGGAACGATGGCTCAGCTAGACAAGACTTTCCCTACGAACGACTGCGCCATGTGCATCATGGCGCCCAAGCTCGTTGCGACGGGCAGGCACAACAACATCGATCTGATAACGAATGCGGACATCGCGATCGTGGACGGCGAGGAAGGCAATTTCAACGTGACCGTAAAGCAGCGCTCGCTCAGGGTAGACCCGAAGAAGTGCACTGGCTGCGGCAGCTGCGCCCAGAAGTGCCCCGTGGAGACCATGAACGAATACGACGAGAACACGAAGTTCAGGAAGGCCATCTACGTCAGATACCCGCAGGCGGTCCCGCTCGTGTACGCGATAGATGCCGAGAAGTGCATCGGTTGCGGCATATGCGCTGAGGAGTGCAAGGCCAAGGCGGTCGAGTACGACCAGAAGGAGAAGATCCTCGAAATCAAGGTCGGGTCGATCATACTCTCGCCTGGCTTCGATGAGTTCAACGCGCGCCTGAAGACCGAATACGGCTACGGCGTCTACCAGAACGTTGTCACGAGCATCGAGTTCGAGAGGATTATGTCCGCCACAGGGCCATACTTCGGCACAATTCTGAGGCCTTCGGACGGGGACATTCCCGAGAAGATAGCGTTCATCCAGTGCGTCGGCTCGAGGGACGAGCACTGCGGGAACGAGTACTGCTCGAGTGTTTGCTGCATGTACTCGATCAAGGAAGCGGTGATAGCGAAGGAGCACACGTCCCAGGTGAAGCCGAGCATATTCTTCATGGACATGAGGGCGTTCGGCAAGGAGTTCGACGAGTACTACAACCGCGCAGCGAACGAGTGGGGCATCAGGTTCGTCCGCTCGAGGGTCGCGGCCATAAGCGAGGACCCGAAGACCAAGAACCTCAAGATAAAGTACGTCGAGGGCGGCGAGCCCAAGGAGGAGGAGTTCCAGATGGTCGTGCTGGCCGTCGGGCTCAGACCTCCAGCGGACGCCGAGAACCTCAGCAGGATCATGAAGTTCAGGCTGAACGACGACGGGTTCGCACAGACTGGCGCGTTCACGCCCGTCGAGACATCCAGGCCCGGGATATTCGTCAGCGGCGCGTTCTCGTCGCCAAAGGACATCCCGATGACAGTGGCGGAGGCTTCCGGGGCGGCCGCGAAGGCGGGTACCGTGATTGCTCCTGCCAGAAACACACTAGTCTCCAAGAAGGTGTTTCCCAAGGAGATCAGCGTGGAGGGTCTGGAACCCAGGATAGGAGTGTTCGTCTGTCACTGCGGAGTCAACATCGGTGGCGTCGTGAAGGTCCCCGAGGTCATGGAGTACGCCAAGACTCTCCCGAACGTCGTGTACGCCGAGCAGAACCTGTACACATGTTCCCAGGACACTCAAGAGAAGATCAACGAGAAGATAAAGGAGCTGAAGCTCAACAGGGTCGTGGTCGCGAGCTGCACGCCGAGGACCCACGAGCCTCTGTTCCAGAACACAATCAAGGAAGCTGGATTGAACGCCTACCTGTTCGAGATGGCGAACATCAGGGACCAGTGCTCGTGGATACACATGCACGAGCCCAAGGCGGCGACGAAGAAGTCGAAGGACCTCGTGCGGATGGCGGTCGCGAAGTCCCGGTTGCTCGAGCCCCTCCAGAACCTGACGCTAAAGGTGAACCAGGCCGCCATGGTTATCGGCGGAGGAGTTACCGGCATGACCGCGGCGCTCGAGCTGGCCAAGCAGGGGTTCAAGGTGAGCCTGGTCGAGAAGGAGAAGGAGCTGGGCGGCAACACGAAGAAGCTCTATTACCTGCCATCGGGCGACGACCCGCTGGCATTCGTCAAGGAACTCGACAAGGAGATCTCCGCCAACCCGAACATCACCGTCTACACCGGCGCGAAGATCAAGATGATCGACGGATACGTTGGCAACTTCAAGACAACGCTCGAATCCGGAGAGCAGATCGAGCACGGCGCTGTCATACTGGCGATCGGCGGGCAGGAGTACAAGCCTGAGGGCGAGTACCTGTACGGCAAGAACAAGAACGTCATGACCCTGCTCGAGCTCAAGGAGAAGCTGCACAAGGGCGAGGCGAAGGCCAACGAGTACGTGTTCATACAGTGTGTCGGCTCGAGAGAGGAGGGACATCCCAACTGCTCTCGAGTGTGCTGCACGGGCACGATGACCGCTGCGATCGAGATCAAGAAGAAGGACCCGAACGCGAAGGTCTTCGTACTGTACAGGGACATCAGGACATACGGATTCAGGGAGAAGTACTACAAGGAGGCCGGCCGGCTGGGCGTGACCTTCATCAGGTTCGAGGACAAGGAGAAGCCGAAGGTCGATGAGAAGGGCGGCAAGCTCGAGGTCAAGGTGAAGGACGAGGACACGGGCAAAGAGCTCACGCTGAAGCCGGACTACCTCGTACTTGCGAGCGGCACGAGGCCGCAGCCTGACGCGGGGACACTTGCACCGATGTGCAAGGTTCCCCAGACCAAGGAGGGTTTCTTCCTTGAGGCGCACATGAAGCTCAGGCCTGTCGACTTCGCAACCGAGGGCATCTACTTGGCAGGTCTCGCGCATGGCCCGAAGTTCGTCGACGAGAGCATCGCACAAGCGCTTGCGGCAGTGTCCCGAGCCACGACGGTGCTGTCGAAGACCGAGCTCGAGGCGGAGGGCATAGTCGCGAAGATCGAGGAGTCGCTCTGCAACGGATGCGGCATATGCGTTCCTATCTGCGAGTACAAGGCACTCGAGGTCTTGCCGGACAAGAAGGACCCGAAGAAGAAGATCGTTGAGGTCAACGTCGGCCTCTGCAAGGGCTGTGGCGCATGCGTGGGAGCATGCCCGTCCGGCGCGCTCACTCAGATGGGCTACAGAGACGACCAGATCTACGCCATGATAGACGCCATGCTTGAAGAGCCGAAGCCGAAACAGGAGGCGAAACAATGAGCTCGGAAGCTACACACCATGAAAATCCACACACAGATGGAGCAGCGAAGGAACCCGACCCGAAGATACTGGTCTTCTGCTGCAACTGGTGCTCGTACGCAGGCGCGGACCTAGCTGGTGTCAGCAGGCTCCAGATGCCTCCGTACTTCAGGACCATCAGGGTCATGTGCTCTGCCAGAGTCGACCCCGAGTTCGTCCTGAGGGCCTTCCAGAAGGGAGTCGACGGAGTCCTCGTCGCAGGCTGCCACCCGGCGGACTGCCACTACATAGGCGGGAACTACAGGACCCGCAGGAGGATAGCCCTCCTGAAGATGCTCATCCAGCAGTTCGGATACGATACCGACCGGCTGAGGCTCGAGTGGGTCTCCGCGGGCGAGGGCGAGAAGTTCCAGAAGACCATAGTCGATTTCACGAACACGATCAAGGAACTCGGGCCTTCCCCGATGCACAGAGGTGACTGAAGATGTCCCTGCGGGAGGCCAAGATACGCGCGGCACTGAGGACGGTCGAGGGCGAGAGGGTCAGATGGCTCCTCGGAAAGAAGGGGCAGCTGACCACTACTGGGAACGTGTTCGGCGAGGCCATCACGGGACCGAGGTACGATTTCATAGTCCAGAAGGCTGCAGGCGTGGAGCTTGAGAGGAACCTGCTGCTCCAAGAGATGGAGGGCGGCCCGAGGACGGTCCACGAGCTGCACGATGCCACGGGCATCGCGAAGCCGGAGATCGTGAAGCACATAATCGCCCTCAAGAAGTGGAGGCTGGTCGAGCAGGTGGGTATGAAGGGCCAGTCGCCGCAGTACTCGGCGGCTCCAAAGAAAGCACCGCCTGAGGAGAAAGGGGTGAGCTGAGATGGCAGAGAAGATCAAGATCGCACAATACTGGGGAGCGGGCTGCGGAGGATGCGACGTCGCGCTCCTGGACATAGACGCGAAGATACTGGATGTACACGCGATAGCGGATGTGGTATTCTGGCCCATCGGCTTCGACGGCAAGCTCAAGGATATCGAAGCGATGCCCGACAAGAGCATCACCGTCAGCTTCTACAACGGCGCCATACGGAACAGCGAGAACGAGCACGTCGCCAAGGTCCTGCGCCAGAAGTCGGTCGTCATGATTTCGTTCGGCTCGTGCGCGTGCTTCGGAGGGACGCCTGGGCTCGCGAATGTGACGAACAAGAAGGAGATATTCGAGACGGTCTACAAGAACACACAATCGACCGACAACCCGAACTTCGTGACGCCACAACACATCACGAAGGTCAAGGAGGGAGAGCTAGAGCTCCCGGAGTTCTACGACTCGGTCAAGACGCTGGACGAGGTCGTGGATGTCGACTACTTCATGCCCGGGTGCCCGCCAACGGTCAACCTGATCGCGATGGCTGTGGAGGCAGTGGCACAGTATGTGGCCAAGGGCACGCCGCTCCCGCCGAAGGGAACGGTCATCGCCTCCGACAAGACCCTTTGCGACGAGTGCAATAGGGAGAGGGTCGAGAAGGGCAGGAGGATCGATAAGATATTCCAAGCGTACGAGATCAAGCCCGACCCCAAGAAGTGCCTGCTGGACCAGGGCATCATCTGCATAGGCCCTGCGACAAGGGCAGGCTGCGGAGCGATGTGCCCGAACGCTCAGATGCCTTGCAGAGGCTGCATGGGCCCGACGAGGGGCGTCATGGAGCAAGGCGCGAGCATGTTGAGCGCATTGTCATCGCTGCTGAACATCACTGATACGGAATCACAGCTGAGCGAGGAGCAGATCATGACGCTCATGCTGCAGGTCAAGGACCCGCTCGGGACTTTCTACGCGTTCACGCTGCCCAAGTCCATGCTCAAGAGGTCTGTGACCGAAAGGGGCAGAAGGAAGGCGGTGAGCTAGATGGCAGGACCTATCGTCAACGACGCAACAACGAAGACAAAGGAGCGGAAGATCACCATAGACCCGATCACGAGGCTCGAAGGCCACGGCAAGATCGAGATATTCCTCGACGCTGCAGGGAACGTCGAGAACGCGTACCTGCAGGTCCCTGAGCTGAGAGGCTTCGAGAGGTTTTGCATCGGCAGGCATGTCATGGAGCTGCCAGTGCTGACCAACAGGCTGTGCGGCGTCTGCCCGGCGGCGCACCACCTCGCGAGCACGAAGGCACTCGATGCGGTCTTCAGCGCGACGCCGACACCGACTGCGATCAAGCTGAGGGAGCTGTTCTACATGGGACAGTACACCCACAGCCACATAGCGCACTTCTACGCTCTGGCGGCACCGGACTTCGTCCTCGGGCCGTCCGCCCCCTCGATGAAGAGGAACGTTCTGGGAGTCGTGGATGCGGTCGGCGTCCCGATCGGGGCCGAGGTCATCAAGCACAGGTCCTACGGCCAGAAGGTGCAGGAGATCGTAGGCGGCAGGGCGACACATCCCGTGTTCGGCCTGCCCGGAGGCGTTTCTAAGCAGATCAGCGAGGAGGAGCGCGTCCAAATGGAGACCATGGCGAAGTCATGTGTCGAGTTCGGCAAGTTCACGATCAAGCTCTTCCATGATATCGTGCTGGCTAACAAAGACTACATGGACCTCGTGCTGAACCAGGACGCGTATTACCTCAACTCGTACTACATGGGCATGGTCGACAAGAACAACAAGAGCAACTTCTACGACGGCGACATCAGAGTCGTCGACCAGCAGGGCAAGGAGTTCCTGAGGTTCAAGCCCAGCGAGTACCTGGACGTCATAGCAGAGCATGTCGAGCCCTGGACCTACATGAAGATGCCCTATCTGAAGAAGATCGGGTGGAAAGGCTTCGTTACGGGACCTGAGAGCGGCATATACAGAGTGGGCCCGCTGGGAAGGATCAATGTCTGTAACGGCTACACGACCCCGCTGGCGCAGAAAGAGTACGAGTTCCTCGCGAAGACTGTGAAGGACCTCGGAGTGACCGGGCCGGTGAACCAAACGCTGGCGTACCACTGGGCGAGGGTGATCGAGCTGCAGCACGCAACGGAGAGGATGCTCGAGCTGGCGAGCGACAAGAGCATCACGAGCGACGACATCAGAGGCCCATACAAGGAGCCGAAGGAAGGCGTGGGGATAGTCGAGGCGCCGAGGGGCACGCTCATACACCACTACGCCTCGGACAAGAACGGCCTGTGCACCAAGATCAACATGGTCGTCGCCACGACGAACAACTACGCAGCGATCAACACGAGCGTGATTCAGGCTGCGAAGGCGCTCATCAAGAACGGCGAGGTGTCGCAGGGTTTGCTCAACAAGGTCGAGATGGCCTTCAGGTGCTACGACCCGTGCAACTCTTGTGGCACGCACTCGCTTAACGGAGGGCCGGCGCTCGAAGTAACGATTAGGCGCAAGGACGGGTCCATCCAGACGACACAGAGTAACTTCTAAACATATTTCACGAGGGGGGTTTCCCCTCACATATCGTTTTCATTCCATTCACTGTGTCAGAGTCAGGATTATTATGACCGAGCCCCTTCGGATTCTCGTGAGAGTGCTAATCCTCGGCGTGGGCAATCCTATCCTCTCGGATGATGGCGTAGGCATCCATGTCGCGCGCGAGCTCAAGAAGAGAAGCATACCCGGGGTCGACGTGGAGGAACTTGCGGCGAGCGGGCTGGAGCTGCTCGATGTAGTGCGTGGCTATGACAAGGTCGTCATAATAGACGCTATCCAGACGACGAAAGGGAAACCTGGGGAACTGTACATCCTCGAGGAGAAGGATTTCGAGAAGTCCATCCACGGATCATCTCCGCACGGGATCAACATCGCGACGGCACTTGCCCTGGGGAGGAAGCTCGTGCCGAACGAGATGCCCAAGGAGGTCGTCTTCTTCGCGGTCGAGGCGGAAGACCTGGTCAATGTCAGCGAGAGACTAACTCCGAAGGTGGCAGAAGCATTGCCGAGGATAACAGAGAGAGTGCGGAAGGAGTTGCGGTCGGCGCAATGACCTTCCAGGTGAGAACGAGCCAAGGATTCAAGCATGAACACGGCCCAAATTGCATGATTTTGCGAGGCGAATCGTCTCCAACCATTTTCCAAGAGTCAAACCCTTCGTTGTCTCGGCCCTAGTGCATTGCGCCTAGTCTCCTCCCTCCAATGGGACACCCTATTACTCGCAGAAAGGCAATATACGACGGAATGCATTGGACATCCTACAGTCAAGGAGCCACTCGTCCAGAGCCGGCAGAGAGGTAGACCTATGGGGTCCGACGTTACAGTCAACACAGAGATAATCAAGAAGCGAATGTGGCTCGCCTATCAATACGCATGCAACAACCCAGCCAACGAGCGCATGGACGCTATCCACGCGCTAGTCATCAAGCTCGCAG
>JALHSX010000033.1 GCA_022865445.1 Thermoplasmata archaeon
GAGAAGGTTCACATGAAACTGATCGACATGAAGACCAAGTGCAGGATGTGCGGCAAGGATCTCATCGCCGACGACAAGGACGATGATTTCGCGTCCTTCTACTGCATGAAGTGTGGCGTGTATACGACAAGGCCTATCGAAGAGTTCAAGGAAGAACCGAAGCCTGTACCTCCAGCTCCGGCCGAGCCCGAGGAGAAGAAGGTCTGAGCAGCGACTCGAACTGCACTGGAGCCAGCATTTCTTCAGTCCACCAACACTTATATACGCAATTCGCTTTTGCCTCAAGACGGCGCTCAGAAAACCGCTATTCCAGCGCCAATCCACGTGCCCCGGTAGTGTAGCGGCCTATCATCCGAGCCTGTCGAGTTCGGGACTCGGGTCCGAATCCCGACCGGGGCGCCATCTTCTTCAATTGCGCGATAGAAGCAGCTGATAGAATATTTCGGTCTCGAATCGAGAGACCAGCGTGAACCATTTGCGCGAGGTTCTCAGAACGTCCTCCGGCTTCTTCCTCTCCTTCACGGGCGGACCAAAGGGCGTGTCACGTTTCTGAAAATCAATCACCGACAACGATCCGTGCCTTCGAAGTACACGAGCGCATTCACCAACGAGTCTCTTTTGACTGCCAATCTCATGATAGATGAACGCGGCTAGGACGTGGTCTATTGATGAGTCGACGAGCGGAAGCTCGGTGATCTCACCTCGGAGAACCCGCACGTTGTCCACATCTCTCTCGCGGACACGCTTCGAAAGGATCTCAAGCATCTTCGGTTCCATGTCAATCGCAATCACTTCTCGGACCTCTCTCGCGACAGGGAACGTGAAGTACCCCGTGCCCGCACCGAGATCCGCGACCACATCGTCTCTTCCGAGGCCGAGTTTCGGCAGGATGCCCTCGATTGGGATGCTCTCACGGCGTTCCAGACCCTCGAGGCGCTCGATGAAGTCGCCTTCGGCCGAGAAACGGTGCTCTTCACGTCCTCTTCTGACTCTTTCGGACGATGCTTTATCGCGATTCATTGGACACCGATTCGGGGTGGGGAGGCATATTGATTACGCCTCCCGTCGGCAGCGAACTGATGTCACATTTTTGCCAGTTGTAGCTCCACGAGAAGCGGAGGTAGCCAATGCTCTGGAATGGACACTTGTGAACCACGGTTTCCGATGGACAATTATATCTATTCCATAGGTAGATGCAGTAAGGCCCATTCCCGGAGAGAGCATGGCCACTAGAAACGAGATAGAGAGTCTCATCTTCTATGTTCTCGGCGAGAACAACCGGCAACTGCTGATCAAATCCGGCCTAGACGGAGTGTCGAAGGAAAACCGGGTCGCGGCCCTGAGAGGTTTGCAGGACCTAGGTTGGATCGGACATGGCGGCCTTGCGGATTATGAGGAGAGCTATTCGCTGACCAAGGAAGGCAGAAAGATCGTTGCCAATCACCCTGAACTCAGGGACCTTGAAAAGAATGTTCAAGGCCACATCACTGCGCTGAGAGAAGTCGATGGTGGGTCCAACGGGCCGCGAAAGGACGCACTCAAGAAACTCATTGCCATACAGTGCGATATGAGCAACTGGGACAGCGCGCTGTTGAACTGTTTTGTGATGAGGAAGATCGCAGAGCGGACAAAGGACGTCGATGCCCTCGCGTTTTCCTTCTACTATCAAGGGAGAGTCGAAGTTGCACAGAACCGCTGGGAAGAGGCCCTCGAATCGTACTTGAATGCCATCGAGAAGTACATGGAAGCGGGCGACAGGAAGGGGGTGTGTCTCACAAATGGTGCTCTGGGGATCGTCTACGGAAACAAAGGTGATCACGCTTCGGCAATCCGATGCTTCGAGAGCAGCCTGTCCATGGCAAGGGCAATCGGAGACAAACATTCTGAAGCGAAGGCACTGGGGAACCTCGCAATAATCTACGACTTGGAGGGCAGAACCGAGGAATCGGAGAACGCCAGCATGAGTTGTCTCGGGTACTACGTCGAGATAGGCGACCTGCAGTACTCCTGCAGGATCTCAAACAACCTCGGAGTTCTGAACATGTCAAGGGAGAAATACGATACGGCCGCAGAGTATTTCGGGAAGACAATAGTCGCCTGCAGGACAACTCGGGACATGGAGGTATTGGGAGCAGCTCTTGTCAACGCAGGATATTGCTTCGCCCGGACCAACGAGAATGACAAGTCGCTGAGATTCACTGACGAGGCGATCTCGATTTTCAAAGAGCCTAACAACCTCAACATGCTTGCGCTTGCGTACAGAAACTACGGTTATCTCGAGTTCCACAACGCAAACCTGCAAAAAGGGTTTGAATGGTTTGAGAAGAGCGTCAGATCGGCCAAGACCTCCGGCGTGGAAGACACATACGCGGCCTGCTGCAACGAATACGGCATGGCACTGATCAAGTCTGCGACAGACCCGAGATTGGCAAGAAAGCTATTGAAGAGATCATCGACGGTGTACCGGAACATCGGCAACTTGACTCTTGCCAACAAAGCCGAGGCTACGCTCGCTGGATTCTGAGCAGAGTTGCGCTCCTGAAATGCATACTGTTGTAGGGTTTTGGTGGGGACGTCTACTGGAACGTCACCCATTCTGGTTTGAGATTCAGTGTAGCCACGTGTGACCGCCGGTCGTTCCGACTTTGTCCGCCACGCAGGTCATTGCCGTCTGAATCGAGTGCAGCCAGGTGTGGCCTCCAGATGGCGTAACGCCAATGGCCAACAGAGCTACGGTTGCTCCAAGTGCTAGCACTCCAGCTACGATTATGTATATTTTCCTCAGGTTTTTACCCCCGAGAGAAGCAATAGCACGCCCCTATTTGTAGTGTTCTGTCGGCATATCGGCAACTGCCAGAAATCATGAGCGAGCAGAATTGTACATTTATTGAGGCCAGGCGAGTTTTGAGTGTCTCCCACGAATGACGGATCTAGCAGCAGAACCTCGTGAGAACGGATCCTAGGCGAGTCCCAGTCTGGAGGTACTGACCCAAGAGTTCCGCTTTCTAATCCAGACGACTCCTGGAAGAGTTATATCATCGACCTGACCATTATCCAAACGGAATGGCTCAGAAAGTCTACATCACGATGACAGGCATCAGCAAGTGGCCTGTTCTGAACAGCCTCTGGGGGGCGATCTGCTGCAAGGGTTACGTGCCTGACAAGATCTATCTGTTCGTCACGATCGGAAGAGAGGCCGAGGCCCAGTCACTGTCCGACTGGATCAAGATTCTCATGGATTCGTATGGCAAGAAGGTCGAGCCCTTGCTGAGGACGATAGAGGAAGGCAATTTCACGTCC
>JALHSX010000215.1 GCA_022865445.1 Thermoplasmata archaeon
AGTGGCTTGCGCTCAACTTCTCTGGGAACCGCAATTCTGTCGTTCGCAATAGTGTTTGCATTTGCCGGAATCTTGTTTTCGAACCTTTCATGGGCAGTGTTGAGCGTCACGTTCGCCAGCGCCTATGTCTACGCATATCTCAGGTTCGTCACAGAGCTGCAGCGAACGAACCTGCATATCGAGAGGAGCGCGCTCGAGGACATCTCCTTCGCACAGGAGCCGACGAGCGTCACGGTCGAGATCCTCAACAAGGACCCCATCACCGTGAGAGGGACTTTCGAGGACATCCTCCCCGAGAACTGCGAGCTCTCGGCGGGCATGAACAAATCGACTAGGGACCTTCCTCCGAAATCGATTTTGAAACTGTCCTATTCTCTGGTTCCGATCAAACGCGGTCCTCTCGTGATTCCAGGGATGAAGATCGCGCGCAACGACTCCCTGGGGCTATTTGACGAGGAGCAGATAATCGAGCACCCGACGGTCATAAGCGTCCATACCGAGAAGGGAAGCTTTGACGCTGCGCGCAAGATGGCGGGCAAGGAACACCTCGAGTTTTCTGGCATGGGGAGAAATCCCGCGGTGGTGCTCAGAGAACTCGAATTCGACGGAATCCGAGATTATGTCCCAGGAGATCGTGCAAGGGACATCCACTGGAAGGTCTTCCCGAAGCTGAACAAACTCATGACCAAGACCTACAGAAAAGAGGGATCGCTCCAGACGATGGTGTTTGTGGATTGTAGCAGGAGCATGAGGCTGAAAAGAAGCAAGGTCGCAAAGGTCGACCACGCAGTCGATTTATCGATGCAACTGTCGAATGTCCTCATCAGCAGTTTCTATCCCGCCGGCGTAGCGATCTTTGACGAGATCAAAGTCCTCAAGAAAGCTCCACCTGCGCTCGGAAGGCACCAGTTCGAGAAGATCGTCCAGGTCCTGAGAGAGGCGCCTTCGTCAATGAAGGAGAGCGAAGGAGGGACTGTCCGTGCGGAAGAGACGGGATCGAACAAGACCACTGAGCCCAAGCAGACATCGCTCAAGGCTAGCGCCGAAGGAAAGGAGTTCCTGTCGGCCCTGGACAGGATTGCGACAAAGGGGACGCGCCCCGCGCTTGGGATAGGCCTCGAAGGGGGCATCAAGGAGATAATCGCCAACAACAGAGGCCGGGAGCAACTCTACATAATCATTTCGGACCTGGTCTCGAGCCGCGACGCCGTCATAGCCGGGGCGAAGCTCTGCAAGAGCACGGGCAACAAGATGCTCGTGATTCACACCTACGATGACTGGTACCGAAATACTGAGGCGGTGCTGGACATGCCAGAGGCTGAACGGCTCTATGGTGACCTGTCAGATTCTCTGAAGATAGAGGCGACTTTCAGAGGAATGGGAGTATCCTACATCAGGATCGGCCCCGCTGACACTGCCTCAAGAATCGTCAGAGCCATAAGGAGGGGAAAGACGTGATATTCTTCTCTAGGAGGGTCAGGCTCCTCATGGCGATTGTGGCAGTCGTCGATCTCGCTGTCTTCTCCCAACACAGCATTCTCGTGATTCTAGCTCAAGCGATCGGCGCGGCTCTCATTCTCCTGGGGATGTTCTACGACTACAGGCCATCTTCTCTGACGGGATTGCTGATTGTCGCGACCGCGTCAGCTGCAGCAATCGAGCTTCCAAGCCTTCTTGAAGTGGGCCAGATCTTAACTGCGATCGTGTCCCTAGCGATCCCGACGTTTGTGCTCACATGGCTGGCTCTGTCCGCGGAGGAAGGAGAGTCGACCGATGTCCTCCTGTTGAAGAGACCAGCGACGACCGCTCTGGTCTTCGCCCTCGTATGCCTGTTCTCCGCCCCGATTGTGGTTCTCGTCATGAGCCTCCTGGCACCGACGATATCCACGCGAATCACCCCCACCACTGAGATGGCCATCATACTCATAGCCACGACAGTGGGAACAATCGTGTTGACTCGGCGCGCGTCTGTAGCCGAAAGCCTCTCAGGAACTCAAGAAGGAGAATGAGGAGAGGCTCACCACCCTCCTGGACTTGAGCGGACATCAGCCGAGCTGGACATCCCGAATACTGCCCTGCTCAACGATTATATATCGGCTAGAGCCTGAGCGGCTAGTGTGTGGACCCCCAAGGATTGGCCTCTCTTCCTCGGCTCTCTGCTGATAGTGGCTGCTCTATACAACCATTACATGGGCCACTCGGCATATTTCGTGGAGCTCGTCTTCATCGCCATTGGAATAGCCCTTGCATTCTACTCGCTCATTACCATCAGAAAGGAAACGAAGGAACCGGGGAACGGCATCCTTGTGGATCTGCTCTCCAGGATCATGACGAAAGAACAGAGTGCAGTCCTGATCCCACTCGCGGGTTTCCTATTGATTGCGATCTGGTCTGGGTGGAAGCTCTTCCGGACTGACCAGGCTGACTTGCGCATGGAGGATTTCATCGTAACGCTGTTCGGGATCTCTCTCGTGCTTTATCACGCAGGTCCGTCCAAATACGTCATGGAGAAGGACTTCGCGGTTCTGTATCTCATGTTCCTCACAATCGTGTTCGCAGTGATATGGAAGACCTACACGATTGTCAGCGGGGAATCTTACTACAGGATCAATGCCTATTCTGAATACTACTTCATAACCATTCCAGTCGTGTTCCTCGTCCGCCTCTTCGGCGTCGGGGCAAGTTCCGAACTGGATACCAGTAGCCACGGGATCTCGAACACGATCATCTATGAATACCACGGAAGGAACATCTATCTGGGGATAGGCGAGGGGTGCAGTGGATTGTACTCGGCTGGACTGTTCTTCTCGGCGTTCCTGGCATTCGTGCTAGTGCGCTACAGGAAGGTCGATCGCTACATCCTGGCAGCACTAGGGTTGGGTTTCGCTCTGACCTGGCTGTCGAACATACTCAGGATGGTCATAACGATACTCGTAGGCTCCATCTGGGGCCACCCTGCGCTGGTCTTTGTACTTTCCTACATCGGCATACTGATCTTCGTCGCGTTCGTGACCGTCTTCTGGCTGCTGATCGTGAGATGGCTGGACAAGGTCGAAAAGAGGCAGGAGCCATCGGCGAAGATCCAGGCAGTATCTGAGCCTCAGGAAGCCTAGAAAGGCTGCTCCCGCCATCTACTCCATGATCTTCATTAGCTTCAATCCTGAAATGATTCCAGGACGATCGGGGCGCGCATCAAACTCGCTACTGA
>JALHSX010000216.1 GCA_022865445.1 Thermoplasmata archaeon
ATCCCCCAAATCCAGTAGATAGCGATTCCAGCCATCAATAGAAATGTGTAGAATCCCAGTATGACTCTTCTCTGAAACTCGGACCCTTCGCCCTCTACCATGGTCGCGCTCAATGGATTGGCTGTATAAATGAGTTTCCCATATGAAGCGAGAAAAGAGTTATGATGGAGTGCGACGATGCCCCACCAGCTTAGGAGACTATCAATCATACAATGCCTGCTCGGGAGGAAAGTGGGAGACTGCAACGACAAGGGTATTCCGAAGGACCAAGAACCAGCAAGAGAATGACCAAGGTTGATATTCTGCGCCGGCACGGCAGAGGTCTCGTCGCCATCATGTTGACCTCCATATTGCTCTTCACAGGCCTCCCTCCTTCTGCGATCGGACACGCTGAGGCGGCCGGCAAGACGACGCTCATAATAGGGATGATCGAGGCAATCGACAGTCTCAACCCGTTGATTGGCGTCAACGACAATGCATACATTTTCTACGGCCTCATCTACGACTACCTGATGGCAGTCGACGAAGACAAGAACATCAAGCCCAATCTGGCGACGAGCTGGTACATTGTGCCTGATGAACTACCCTACGGCTCTGTCTGGCAGTACAACTTGACCAAGAACGCGGTCTGGCACGATGGTGAGCCATTTGACGCGGACGATGTCATCTTCACGATCGATTACCAAATAGGGGCGAACTACGACAGCATGTGGGCCTACCAGCCGTATACAAGGTTCATGAACCACACGGACAGGATCGACCAGTATACTGTTAGGATACACTTCAATGACCTGACAGGCCACGCGGCGCCGTGCCCGTTCGGGGACGCACTCATGATGCCGATTCTTCCGAAGCACATATGGACCGATATCACGCCCTATGATGCTGGGTTCTCGTACGCCAACTATCACCCGATAGGGACTGGCCCGTTCATGTGCACCGAGAAGACCAAGAGCGAGTTCATTTCTGGTGAACAACTCATCCTGCTCCGGAATCCGAACTATCACGGAGAGGCAGAATACGGCAAGAAGGTCCAATTCGACAGGCTGATTATCAAGACCTATCTGGAGCCCGCGGCGATGCTCATCGACATAGAGAAAGGGAGCGTCGACCTTGCAGGCTTCAACGCCCCGAACTACCGGAATCTTATGGACTGGCTCGAGAGAAACCCGACGGACAAGATTGGGCACTACGCTGGCCCGAGTACAACGGCCTATTCGAACGACGTGCTTGTCTCCATGTACAAGGACGCGAGTCCCAACGCAACCAACCCTCTGAGGTTTGATCCCGCGGTCAGGCAGGCCATGGCTCACGCGATCAACAAGGAGTACATCAGGGACAGCATTTTCGCGGGCTACGCGGACCTCGGCTCTACGATAATACCAGCGACCTATGGTGACTACTTCTGGCAGCCCGGTCCTGACGAGATATACGACTTCAACATCACCAAGGCCAATCAGATCCTTGATGCCGCCGGATATGCCTGGAATTCGGAGCACACGAAAAGGTATGCTGGAGCGGGAAACGCTTATGCCGCAGTAGGCAAGCAGCTGAAGTTCACGTTTACAGCCGAACAGGAACTTATCGAGGACAGGGACACTGTCAGCTACCTCATGGAAGAGTGGGCGAATATAGGAATAGAGATCGATCCAGACTTCGTCAACACAGCGATGTGGAACACCGTCGTCTATGGCGGTGTGTACGACCTGGCCACAACATACTGGAGCGGGGATCCTGACCCGAACTACCTGCTTTTCATACAGTCCAAATGGGCAATCGGCGGATGGTCGGAGAACTGGTACTCCAACCCCGACTATGACGCTAATTTCTCCGCCTCCGAACAGGCGATCAACCACGCCGAGAGGAAGGGATACATATTCAATTGCTCAAAGATATCGTACCGGGACGCCGCGTTCATCACGACCGTCTACGGATACGGCTGCTATGCCTGGAGAAACGACACCTTCTCTGGCTGGGGCGACTGGGGAGATCATCCAGCAAGAAGTCTCTCGAGCTACTGGTCTGCGAATGACCTCTACTTCGACCTCGTGCCGTTGAAGCGCCAAGGAGGCGGAATCACCACCTACGTGTTGATAGGACTGGGCGTCGCCATTGCGGCTGCAGTCATCGTGGTGTTGATGCTGCGGAAGCGCGGAGACAAGGAAGAGGAAGTGAGACTGCCCTAGACGAGAGAATCACGTAAGCGCGATTCTGATCAGAGAATGCGGCAGACTCGGGGCGCAGGGTGAGTAGGAATGGCACAGGACTTCCGTAGGTATTTCCTTATCAAGATTGTATATGCAATCTTGACAGTCTTCCTGATACTGAGCTTCAATTTCATTCTGTTCAGGGCCATGCCTGGCGACATGGACCGCATACTCATACCCAGAGGGGCGTCGCCCGAGACTCGCCTGCTCCTGCGAGAGTACTATGGTCTGGACAAGCCGAAGATAGAACAGTTCGTGATATATCTCGAGCATCTCTCAAAAGGTCAGCTCGGACAAAGCACCGATTTCCGAAGAGGGGTGGATGTGGCTTCCATCCTGGGCCCGTTCTTGCTGAACACATTGATCCTTGTCGGCATCGGGACCTTGATATCTGTATTCGTTGGCATCGTGCTCGGGAGGATGACCGCATGGAACCGGGGGAAGGCAGCAGACCGGATAGGAAGCGCCTTCTTCCTTGTTTTCTACTGCATGCCGACCTTTCTGTTTGCTCTCATCATGGTCGCTGTCGTGGGGAGATACGTTCCCGAGTGGCCCATAAGCGGAGCCTATGGCTTTGACTACGAATCCTACGACATCCTCGGAAAAATCGGTGACAGAGCATTTCACACGCTCTTACCTCTCGGCGCGCTGGTGATCGAAACGATCGCCACATTCTCCATAATCACGAGGAGCTCGCTGATAGACGTCATGACCGAGGAGTACATGGTAACCGCCATCGCAAAGGGCAACAAGAGCAAGGACGTGCTCAAAAAGCATGCGATGCCGAATGCAATGCTACCAGTGGTGACCGTGGTCGCCATGAATGTTGGCTGGATAATGAGCGGCTCGATCATGATCGAGGTCATCTTTGGTTATCAAGGGCTGGGGTACATGACGTGGAAGGCTGT
Source organism: Thermoplasmata archaeon (assembly GCA_022865445.1). GTDB lineage: Archaea > Thermoplasmatota > Thermoplasmata > UBA10834 > UBA10834 > COMBO-56-21. The sequence goes on from JALHSX010000216.1 coordinate 3,116, forward strand.
AAGAGGTTATGACTATCCGGTCCTTCAGGCGGTCTTCATGCTAGAGGCAATCGCTGTCATAGTTGCCAACTTCATAGCGGATATGACCCTCTTCAAATTGGATCCGAGGGTGAAGATTTGAACGACTCCGTGGGCATGTCTGGCAGAAATGGCACACGGGAGTTCTATTACCCATCCGATAGCCGCCCAGAGGAGATGACGCTCCTGGCAAGGAGACTGGGGAGATACTTGGGCGTAATCGGCCTCATCTTGGCAGGCATCGTCGCCTATTCGTCCAAGATCCCACTGACAATAACCATCGAGGTGAATCTACCATGGCGCTCTTTCCTGGGGTACTACACAGACGAGCGCTCGCTCGGGGTTGAGATAAGCTGGGTCCTGCCTCTGGTCATGGGTCTTTTGGCATCTCTCGTGATTGTGCGGACCCTGATAAGATCCCGCAAAGTGAGCAGGTTCAGAGTGCCGTTCTATCTTTCCGTTGCGGGACTCGTGGTGCCGCTAGTCGTGTTGATCGTGCAGCAGCTGGACGCCTCCCATGCCCTGAGCCTGGGTTCTCATTCCTGGCTTTATCCTGTTTCCGTTCTCGGCATAAGCTTAGTGATGGTCTCGGTTGCTCTTGGAGGCATGGGGAGCAGGCGAGACAAGTCGATCAGCGTAATCGCTGCGTTCGTACCTCCGGTCCTGCTGTCGTTCCCGCTCTTCGTCACGCTCTCTATGTCGGCCACTGCGGACTATCTATTGGCCGCATACTTCTGGGGCGGCGTCGCAGTCATCGTAAGCGGCATCAAACTCGACACCCTCTACAACAGCCTCGCAATTGGCAAGCTAGCGAAATGGTCAGGCGTTTCAATTGGCGTCCTTCTTCTGGTCGCCGCCCTGGTCACTCGTTCTCCTCGTTTCTACTTCATCGAACTCAGATGGATTGCCCCGGTCGTCGGCGGCGTGGTGGTGTCCGCGCTGGCAGCCTGGAGGCTCTCCGCGCCGAACGCCGCTCGCCTTTCGGGACTTCAGAGTGAGAGCGGCGCTCAGATGAAATCAGCTGGCGTCGTAGGCTGGCTTCTCGAAGGGACATACGCGTCGTATCTCAGCATGTTGGGATACCTGGTCTCTCTGACAATCTTCGCGGTTGTCTATCTTGACTCGTGGGAAGTGCTCAACCTGGGATCGGCCGACTGGCTCTATCCAGCATCGGTCGTCGGGACAAGCATGGCAATGATATCTCTGTCGTTGGCGGGAGAAGGTGACAGGCGAGATAGGATCCTGAGCATCCTTACATCCCTCATACCCATCGCGGTGCTCTCGTTGCCGATGATCCTCGGGCTGGATGCCCAACGGGATGCAGGAGCGTTCTTGCAGATACTCGTTGTCAGCGCTGTCTCATTTGGGTTGAGCGGGATCAACCTGTGCAAAGCCTACGTAGATGCCCACGTTCTGCGTGAGAAACTGAGGCTCACCGCCCTCCGTACTTTGAAGGTCACCAAACAGGTCTTCAAGAATCCCATGGGTGTCGTCGGCATCTCGATACTCCTCTTCTTCGTGGTGATCGCGATCTTCGCCCCCCTCTTGGTGACTCACAAGAATCCGAACTCCATACTTGCATGGGCAAAGGACGAGAACAGGTATCACCCGCCGTCCAAGGAGTTCCTGTTCGGAGCCGACTACTTCGGAAAGGACGTCTACAGCCTGACGATATACGGCACGCGCGCAAGCCTCATAGTCGGGCTTGCAGCGTCGGTGATCTCGATTGTGCTCGGGTCCGTGATCGGGCTATTCTCAGGTTACTACGGCAAACTCCCAGACGAGATCCTGATGCGGTTCACAGATTTCTTCCTGGTCATCCCATGGTTTCCCCTGATGATTGTCTTTGCCATGCTCCTGGGGCAGTCCTTCACGAACGTCATCATAGTCATTGGCATAACATCTTGGCCTTCCACGGCAAGAATCGTCAGATCACAGGTGCTGTCAGTGAAGGAGAAGGTCTTCGTCGAGCGGGCGAGGGCGATCGGGTCGGGGAGTAGACACATAATATCGAAGCACATCCTCCCTAACGTATTCCCCCTCATCTTCGCGAACACGATATTGCTGATTGCGAACTCGATATTCTCCGAGTCGTTCCTGGATTTCTTTGGGCTCGGGGACCCGACCATCATCAGCTGGGGCACGATGCTCGAGAACGCCTATGACAAAGGGGCATTCAGCAGCTATGCGTGGTGGGACATCCTTGCGCCAGGGGCCTGCATCGTCATCCTGATAATGTCGTTCTACCTGATAGGTGACGTTCTCGATGAGATCCTCAACCCGAAGCTGCGCAAGAGATAGAGGACCTGCTGTCCACCGAGGTGTCTCGAAAGAGGGTGTCTCACAGCTCACGCGTGACCGCCCAGCTGTCCAGGCGGAGCTGAAGTCCCTAGCTTGAGGAACTCTTCCTCGTCCTTCAGGGCCTGCTCGAATATATCCATGCCTCTCTCCAGAAGCGCCTTCGATATGCAGAGCGGCGGGGCAATCCTGAACACGTTGCCGAAGAAGCCTGATGTTATCGTCATAAGGCCCGCCCTCCAGCACTTGCCCTGGATGTTGGTAGCCTCATGCGGTTCCTTGGTGTATTGGTTCTTGACCAGCTCGACGCCGATCATCAAACCTCTGCCACGGACATCGCCGATGATCTCCCTGCGCTGCTGCATCTCCTTGAGCAGCTTCACTGCGTATTCACCGAGCTTCGCAGCTCTGTCGGTCAGGTTCTCCTCAATGATCGCCTGCACGTGCGCGAGGCCCGCAGCCATGGTGATCGCGTTGCCGCCGAATGTGGATGAGTGGGACCCCGGTCTCCACTTCCTCATGATATCGTGCTTCGCAATGATCGCGCCGAGCGGCACGCCGCCGCCGAGCGCTTTGCCCAAGATGAGGATGTCAGGAATCGTATCGAAGTGCTCACAGGCGAACATCTTGCCTGTCCGTCCGAAGCCTGTCTGGACCTCGTCGAACACAAGCAACGCGTTCTGATTGTCGCATAGCTTCCTAAGTCTCGGCAGGAACTCCTTCGGAGGAACGACATATCCTCCCTCTCCCTGGATCGGCTCGACGAACACAGAGGCTATCTGGCCAGTCGGGCCGCCCATGCTTAGCACCTGGTTCTCGATGTAGTCGACGCAATACATCCCGCACTCAGGATAGGTCTGCTTGAACGAGCATCTGTAGCAGTATGCAAATGGCGTAAAAATGATCCCTGGTGACATCGGGCCGTAGCTGTACCTCAGTTTCAGTTTGCTTGTGAGGGCGAGGCCAGCACCGATCCTTCCGTGGTACGATCCGAAGAAGGCCAAGTGCTCGCTTCTCTTCGTGTAGTATCTCGAGAGCTTGAGCGCAGCCTCGACCGCCTCCGCGCCGCTGTTCCCGAAGAAGGTCCCCCGCAAAGCCTTGCCAGGAGAAATCTCGGACAGCAGCTTCGCGAAGTGCGCTTCCTTGTCGAAGTAGGCGTCGTTAGCCATGCTGTGTATCAGCTTGGAGGCCTGCTCCTGGATGGCCTTGGTGACCTTGTAGTGCGTCCAGCCAGCGTTCTGAACTGCGATGCCAGACGAAAAGTCCAGCAACACGTTGCCGTCTGCGTCCATGACTGCAACACCAGCTGCCCTATCAATAGTGAACGTGAAGCATCTGTCGTAGGCATAGGAGACGTAGTCCCTGTCGATCTTGATTATCTCCTTGCTCTTAGGTCCAGGAGCTCTCACGACTATCTTAGGTGCGTCCCTAGCCCACTCAGGGATCCAGTCCGGAAGCGGGAACTCCTCGATCGTCGTCCTGGCCTTGTCCTGCTCATCGGTCGGTTTGGTCTGCTTCACTGGCTCCGCAACCGACTCGTTCTCAGTCATCTCACTCATCCCTCACTCCTCCCGAGATTTATCGAGAGTCAATGCACCTGGTTTGCAGACCTTCATGCAGGCGGGATCGCCAGCACAGAGGTCGCACGTATATGCGGTCTCGACGCCAAAGGCGCCCTCGAAGAAGACACCTTCGTTTGGACACCTAGGAATACATGCCATGCATGCGAAGCACCTATGTTCGTCAAGAGTCCAGTATTTTCCCTCATTGTGGAACTCGAGCAGCGCTGATGGGCACAACTCGCTTGGCTCGCACGTCTCGCAGTGAACACACATCACCGCATTGTACTTGCTCCCATCCTTTGTCACTTTGATCCGCGGTCTTCCAGCGGCAACACTCGATGGATGTGTCTTGATGCATGCTTTCTCGCACTCGAGACAACCATTGCACTTGTCGGGGTGGAAGACCAACCCGAACTTCTTCTTAGCAGAGCTCATCAGTGCATCCTCCTGAGTTTGCACACCCGCGCCATCCCGCGCCAACAGATTTGGGGTGCTTGAGTCAGGCCGACTCACTCCGGCAATTCAGCTATAAGTTGCTCATTCCATTTATAACCTCGCCAGCTGGGGTATTTCTAGGTTGGCATTGTGCAATTTCCAGTCCAAGTTTACGAATATTCTTCAGAGAAACATGGCATAAAGTTGAAGATTTCTCAAATAAAGTACGCCAATCGTTAAACATTCGAAAACAACAAAAACAATAGTGAAAAGGACTCGAAAGAGGGGATTTTTATGGCAAAGCGCCCATATTATCGGGAACCGTCGCCTTCCTTTTGGAGTCTCGACATCGCGGGCGCTCTTGTGATGAGACTGACTTCACGGCGTGTACATCGCTAGCCACATCTGCCCATCGGTCGAATCTACTTCAGATAGGGCAGCTTCTTGACGATGTCTCCCAAACCGGCCTCATCGAGCGCCTTCTTGGTGGGCCTTCCCTGATCGTCCCATCCCCAGAGCTTGTAGTACTCGCTGAGCATCTTCTCGAAGTCCGCTCTCGGGACAACATGGCCCTTCGGCTTGCCGTCCGGAAGTGGCTCCTTCTCCATGCGCTCTGGCATCGTGTCGTCCTTCCGCGTGAAACCCTCTCTGACATTGAATGCCCTGGTCAGGTTCCAGATCCTTCTTCCGACCTTTCTAAGGTGCTCCTCGCTCGACTGCACTCCGGTCACAGCGCTGTAGTACTTCGCCATGTTCGGGAAGTTCACGCTGTAGAAGTCACAGAAGATGAAGCTCCACTTCACGCTCGTTCGGGTCTGGTCCTCGACGCATATCGCGGCCTTGCCCTCGGGGCTCCACGGATCCTGGCTACCGTACGCGTCAGCTGCCACGGGCCAGGCCCTGAGATGGCATGCTCCCCTGTCAGATGTCGCGTAGGCAAGCGCCATGCCAATCGTTCCTCTCGGGTCGTATGCTGGATATTCCATGCCCTTGACCTCGACAGTGAGTTTCTCCGCGCCCTTGCCTATCTTCTTCGCGGCCCTCTTGGCGCCGTCCGCAAGTATGTTGCCGATGGCCTGCCGGTTGGCTATCATTGAGGGCATCTTGGCGTAGGCCTCCTCGTTGCCGAACTTGAGATTGAGCCCGCCAGTGTCCTTCTTGGTGAGCACGCCCTTCTCGTAGAGATCCATCGCGAGCGCGACGACATTGCCTGCTGATATCGAGTCGAGTCCGAGCCTGTCGCAGTCCTCGACGAACTTGACGACGGCTTCTACATTGCCGATTCCGCAGTTGGAGCCGCACAGTCCGAGTGTCTCGTACTCGGGCCCCTCGGTCGCAGCGCCCTTGAAGATGCCCGATTTGACTTTGGAGTAGCTGCCGCAAGCGATCGCGCAGTCGAAGCAGGCCTTCTTCCTCACAAGGACCCTGGACTTGATTGCCTCGGAATCGATGCCTTTGGAGTCCTCGAACACTCCGGTGCGCCAATTCTTCGTAGGCAGGATGCCTGCGTCGTTGCTCATGGCGACTAGGATCGGCGTGCCGTCAGTTATCATCCCCGCGTGGTCGGGGTTCTCAACGACATCCTTGAGGACCATCTCTTTGGCCATCTTGGTGAACTCCTCGATGTTCTGCACCTCGACGCCCATGCTGCCCTTCACGGCGACTGCCTTCAGGTTCTTAGAACCGAAGACGGCACCTGTGCCGCCTCTGGCCGCATTTCTAGTGATGTCGCTCGTGACGCTGGAGATGAGCCCCAGCTTCTCGCCTGCGGGGCCGATAGAAGCGACGCGCGTGAACTTGTGGCCCGTCTCCTTGCGGACGAGCTCCTCCGTCTTGAAGGTGTCCTTGCC
>JALHSX010000217.1 GCA_022865445.1 Thermoplasmata archaeon
TTCCAGCCTGCTCCGATGACCCACTCTCCTTCAGGTATCTTCTTCGAAGCCTCTCTCATGAGGAAGAGGGCCTCGTCGATCGTGCCGGTTCGGGTGAGATCGACGTTCATCGCATCGACACCCATCTGGATGAAGTGAGTATGGCAGTCTATGAATCCGGGCAGGACCACCTTTCCGCCGAGATCGAGCTTGCGACAGCCCCGTGGGGCGACTCTCTTGATATCATCGTCTCCGCCGACTCCGACGATTATACCGTCAGAGACAGCGATAGCCCGAGCGGATCTTCTCTCTTGGTCCATCGTGTAGATTCTGCCGTTGTAGAACACAGCGTCAGCACATCTGGCTTTCATCCGAAGCACCGTTACCTATGAAACGTCAATCTCGGATATTATGTTTCATGAACATGCGGCCCAACACTACTTGGGATTGAGCATCATGTCCACGAGCGTCGCGAATGCCTGCTCGACATTGTATCCGGTCTTGGCGGAGGTCAGCAGTGCTGGAGAATCGTGTTTCTTCGCAAAAACCTCAAGGTCCTGATACGGGACGCGAGTCTCCTCCCGCAGATCACACTTGTTGCCCAGGAACACGATCGGCACCTTGCCCGTCGTAGAAGTCATCGCCTTGATCCAATACCTAAGCTCTCCGAGGCTCTCTTTGCTTGTCACATCGCAGACGGCAAGCGCGCCCTCGACGCCATAGAAATACGCCTCTCTCAGAACCTCTCTAAAGCTCGGCTGGCCCATGATGTCCCAGACGAGCAACATGACTCTCGAAGGCGCACCAGATTCTGGATTCTTCACCTCGATTTCTTTCTTCGTAACCTTCGTACCGATCGTTGCGATGTACTTGTCATCGAACACATCGAGGACGTATCTCCGGATGAGACTCGTCTTGCCAACTCCGACATCGCCGATCAGACATATCTTCATCTTACGTGAATCGTCGCCTTGGGGCAAGTGCTATACCTCTGTGACTGCGGCGATATATGGATAGCTGGTGTATAAAATCTTTGCAGGAGGGTCTCGCACAGAGCCTGCCGAGAGGAAATCGGTCGAGTCTCAATGAGTTTTTCATCACAATCACCGGTCAAGCGACGTTTACATGAAAAGACACTTATGTCAAGAACGCATTTAGATGTGTGCTGATGTATCAAAGAGAGCGCATCGCTCGCTAATAATGGCTCTTCATAGGAATTGATGCATCGTGAAGAACCAGGGTAAGAACCCTGACCAACAAATAGGAGGAAAAAAATGTCTTGCGGAAAGTGTGGTGCAAAGGGAAAGAAGAAGGCAACGAAGAAAGCCAAGAAGAAGAAGAAGTAACTCTTCTGTGAGCGGGACTCCTCTCCTTTACGAGGGTTGTTACATGGCTCCGAAGAAGAAAACTTCGAAGAAGGCCGGAAAAGCATCAAAGAAGAAGAGTTACTACCAAGGAAAGGAAATCCGAGCCTCCAAATCACGCTGACTTCAGAAAGGCTGGCAACACCAGCTTTGAAGAACGCGGATCAAACTCCAACATTCCCCTTATTTCTTTGACCGTCATGCATTTTCTTGAGACCAAGCCGTTCAGCGAACAGGGAAGGCGCATGAGTCTCGATCCTCCGACCGTGACCCACTCATCGATTGCGTATCTTCGACCATATCTCCTGGCAATCGATTGCCGCTCTCTTCTCGAGAGGAGGTAGGCGGACTCGTCATCCACCACGACATGGAATCCTCTTCCTGAGAACACAGTGTTGACTCTCTCGTAGATGTCGTCGAGTTCCATGCGCAGCTGGAAGGCCTGCCTCCGCACGGCCTTGAATTCGTACATGCAAAAAGACAGGCCTCTGCCTCGCTGTATCTTCTCTCCGATATGACCGTGATACGGGCAATCGATGTTCTCAGGGTCGAGGTCGAATGCAAGCTGCTGGCCATCATAGTTGTAGCACTTGTTGCACCGCGGTTTCCTCTCATGGCATTCCGCGCACACTCGCAGGTCAAAATACCTGTTCCGGTCGTAGTACAGGCCCTCCGGGAGATATTCGATGACGAAATCCCGTATATCCGCAACTGTGGTCCATGTGTCAATGATTGCGACATTGTCCTTGTCCTTGACATGAGCCTGAGCCACGATACCAGTGTGGCGGCCGGGTATCATCGCGAATTTCATCGAATGGCCTCGATCGCCAATCCATCTCGAGACAGCCGAGACATCGAACTCGTTGGTGTAGAACGAAAGCCTCTCCTCCAAGGATGAAGGCCTCATTCCGTGAGGGAACCTGAGCACGAGGACAGTAACTCCGACGAGTTCAATATGCTTTTGGAAACCGACTTATGGAAGATACACGTTGAGGGCGCTTGATACCAGCGATGGCCAAGACTCCGAGACTGCTATGGATGATCAGCTTCCATCATGCCTGCAACGATGGAACGCTGATGGCACTTGTTGCGCTCATACCAATCCTCTTCAAGGAGATGAACCTCTCATTATACGAGATCGGATTCCTCGGTTTCGGACTCATCATAACCGTCGTGGTTCAATATGCAGTTGGGAGGCTCGCGGACAGGATCTTCTCGAGGAACCTTCTTGAGATCGGCGCGTTGCTGATGGGAACCTCGTTCGTGCTCTTGCTTTTCGTCAACGATTTTACGGGCTTGTTTCTCGCGGTCATATCCATGAGGATCGGTGCGGCATTCTATCATCCAGTGGGCACTAGTTGGATAACCAGGGAGTACGCAGGCAAGTACGTGGAAACTGCTCTCGGAATTCAGAGCGGAGTCGGCAACTTCGGAGTGATCATAGCTTTGGGGACCTCGGGGTTCCTAGGTGAGATGTTCACGTGGAAGGCGCCCTGTCTGTTGTGGGCGGGACTGAACTTCGCTGCGGTGCTTCTCGGTCTCGCTCTGATCAAAGAGGATGGAATCAAAACGCGGGTCGCCAAACAAACCAAGCGCGTGCCCTCGAAGAATACTCTTTCGAAGATGTGGTTCCTGGTCATTCCCATAATCGCAGGAGGAGCCCTGTATCAGGTCACAAGCATCTTCGGACCCGTCCGCCTCACGATAGCCGCTGACTGGTCTGCTGGCAGCGCAGACTTGATCTTCGCAATGTGGATAGGAATCGGAACCATTACATCGTACTACTTCGGTGCGATGAGCTACCGGTTCGGGAAGACGAGACTACTTCTGGCGGGATACCTCGTATCCGCAATTGCTGCAGTGATCCTTGTCTTCGCTCTAGATTGGTTCATCATTGTGCCTGTCCTCCTGGTCTATGGGGCATTCCTCTTTGTAACGTATCCAGCCTTGTTCTCTATGATCAACGATGTCACCGACGAATCTGAGAGGGGTACCGCCTTCGGTCTCCTTTTCGGATTCCAGCTCGGCGGAGGTGCGGTTGTGGTCTACCTCTGCGGCATCGTCGCAGATGCATTGGACAACCCTGATTACGCCTTCGTCATAGTAGCCATCCTTGCGGCTGCGTCGGCACTCACAATGTTCTCAAAGAACCTATCCCGAAGAAGTCGGAGCAATCTCGAGCCTACTGAATCCGACCTTTCTTCCCGGGTCTGAGAGTCGGTTCAGCCCGGAGATCGCGCGCATACGGGAGCCCCTCGGCTCCCCGCTCCCATTCCGTCAGGACCCTTCCAAATCCTCGTTTCTTCTCCTGCTGCAGGATCCAAAACACAACAATATCGACACCGACTGCAACGATGCCCGACAGATACACCATGTCGAAGATGTTGGCACCTCCGATGCTGAGCATGGGAAAGCCCTCGGCCGGAGCTTGGAAGGAGAGGATCTCTGTCAGATGGAAGACATCCGCCCCGATTAACGTCCCCACCACCCCTGAGAAATACGCGAGCGGAGCGGCCTTCCTGATGTCTATCCAGAAGGTGGACATAGCATATAGACCACCTGCCAAAGCCGGGGCAAACGCGAACGGCAGGTCAGCGACAATGCCGACTCCCTCCTCCGCTCTCGTGATGAAAAACGTGACCACTGCAACGATCACTATGCCGATGCTCGCCTCCGCCATATGAACGCGCTTCGACCTGAGCAACACATAGCACACGATCAGGGGGGCGATCCCTCCGCCGATGCTGATCCCAACCCACCAGCCGTTGTAGGGGAACATCGGGATGCTGATCCATCCGAGAAGGAGCGTGACCGTCAGTATGGACGTCGCCTCCTGCCGCGAGAAACCGATCCTCTCGAAGATCTTCTCTATGGAGGACACATAGAGGAAGAACAGCAGCAGGGCTAGACCAGAGATGACTAGAGCCAACAGAACCGGGTCTATCTCCTGAGCCATTCCAGGATGGTAACCACGGACATGCGATAAAATCCTATTCCCTCTTTGTCTTCGGATTGGGCTTCCTTGCAGTTTTTCGAGGGTACACGCACTCTAGCATTGAGAGGCGCATCATGACCATCTCCGAGACCAATTCAGGGTCCACATCGCCGAAATACAGCAGGTGCGAGTCGCACCTGCAATCAGACGCACCGAACCCCGGGACGGGAATGCTTGCTCCTTCACATCGCTGAAGCGCTTGGGCCATCCCGCATTCAACTTCTTTTCGCTCGCCTGGAATTGCCACGGTGGCCAGGATATCAGCGTTTGCCAGCAGATAGTCTATATGCCATCTCAATCGCTTCTTCTGCGACTTGTGTCTTCCCACGCGTTGCTCCACGCCTGCGAGAGCCGAACCCACGTACGCATAGACTCCACGCTGATACCGGTGTGATCCGAGACTGCCGACTACAATCTTCCTTTCCTCGGGGACTTCGATCATCAGACAATAGGCTCCTCGCATCGAACATACGAAGACCCTGCATCGCATTAACATTGCCCCAGCCTCGGAGATTTGTGACTTCTGTCAAAAAGCCATATATCGGTGGAATCCATGTCTAGGTCGCTAGACAGCGCTCGGGATGGGATATGGTAGATGCTGGATCGCTAGCCCTCTTGCCGATAGTCGCAGCCGGGTTCGTGGTACTGAACCAGGGGGCGAAGTTCGTGACTGACAATGCTGTGGCCGTGTCACGCAACTTCGGCGTGAGCCGCTTCGTCATAGGGATGCTAGTGGTGTCCACCCTTGCCGCCATGCCGGAAGTGATTGTGTCGCTGTTTGCGCTCGCGGAAGGGGCGGAATCGATCGCCCTAGGCAACAGCTTAGGGTCGAGCGTCGTAACGATCGCTTTCGTGGTGGGCCTTGCCGCAGTCATAGTGCCTCTGAAGGTCACCAGGGAGATCATCATGCGCGACGCGGTCTTCCTGATGACATTCACTATCGTCGCATCTGTGTTGCTCCTGGACGGCAACCTGACATTCCTTGAGGGCATAGCCCTCATGATCCTGTTCGTGCCCTACACCATGAACCTTCTTCTGATGAAGAGATCGACGGATCCCAAGGAGCTCGAGGAGACCATGGAGGATGGCACGGTCCAGCTTGAGCTCATGGGGCATCTGTTTGGCAGGAAGATTCAGATCCGAGCGGGGATCCAGTGGCTCGTGTTCGGCATCATCTGGACCGTTGTGGGTGCTGAGCTCGTGGTGAGAGGTTCCATGGGAGTGGTCAGCGAATTCGGCTTCGATCCTTGGCTCTTGAGCATCACGGTCGTCGCCCTTGGGACGACCCTGCCAGACATCGCGGCGGCGTATCATGCTGCGAGAAGAGGCTTCGGAGATCTCGCCCTGGGAGAAGGGATAGGTGCGAACATAGTAGGTCTGTTGCTCACGCTCGGGCTAATGGGAATAATCCAGCCCTTCGGATTCTCCATCCCGGACGTCATGCCAATGATCATAGTGCTGAACCTCGGGACATTCCTCATGCTTGTGTTCATGGTCAAGGGCATGAGGGTGAGCCAGCTCGGAGGGGTAGTCCTCTTGAGCACATACTTTGGGATGGTAGCCTCGGTCATCCTCCTGGCGCTTCGATGAGGGGCTCGACAAGGGGGAGCCATTGGACTTATCTAGGATTATGAGCATTCGTGGAATGGATATAGGGGCTGAAGCATTTGGGAAAACAGCTGATCACCGAACTGGAGTCAGGCGATGTCTCCGAATATGTGTTCCTCTGCGGCGAACCCGAGAGAGTCCCCAAGATCGCGGCGCTGCTCTCCGGACCTAAGAAGGTCGCCCAGAAGAGAGAATTCTGCGTATATTCGGGCTCTCTCGATGGCACGCCAGTGACAGTGGCGTCGACAGGGATAGGAGGGCCGTCCACCGCGATCCTCATTGAGGAACTGACCAACCTCGGCTCTAAGACGTTCATAAGGATAGGCACAAGTGGCGGGATCGCGGATGGTTTGGACAAGGGAGACTTCGTGATTTCATCGGGTGCGGTCAGGGCCGATGGTACGAGCAAGAGCTACGCGTGGCCCGAGTATCCAGCTTCAGCGCATCATGAGGTTGTCCTTGCGCTCATTACCAGCGCCTACAAATCGAGAGCGAAGTTCGATGTTGGCATAAGCTTGTCTGTCGACGGATTCTATAGCGAGAACAAGGTGATCAAGGATGGCAACGTATCACCAATGTCTCAGACGGGCTACATGCCGTCGTTCATGGTGAACAGGCTCTCCGACGCGAAGAAGATGGGTGTGAAGAACATCGAGATGGAGAACGGGACCATATTCACTCTCTGCTCGTTGTTCGGCCTAAGGGCTGGTGCGATATGCACTGTGTCTGACGTGGTTCCTTGGCACCCCACAGAGAAGGTGCTCGACTTCGAGCAGAACATGGCCGACTGCATCAAGGTGGGCATCGAGGCCATGCGCATACTCATCGGCTGGGACAAGAAGAAGAAAGGGGCAAAGTTCTGGTGCCCGACGCAGGGCTGACGACCATCAGCCGTCACTTGGAGCTCTGTCTCTGCCTTTTCGCGGACTTCTCTGTGTACGCTGGAGCTTCCTGGAATTGAGAGAACGCTTCCGGCCACGGGACCGAATGTATGCTGGGCGAGCCCTCCCTGTCCCGGTAGTACTGCTGATAGAACTCCTCAGAAAGGTTCGGAGTGATCGGGGCGACCAGCTTGAGCAGGCCCAATCCAACGGACCACATGGCGTACCAAGCGGCCTCATCCTTCGTGTCTAGCCTCTTTCCTTCCTTCGATAGATAGTCGGTGGAGACCTCGTCTCTGACGAACTCTTCGACGGTCTTGAGGACATCTATCATCTTTCCCTCCTGAACGAGCTCGTTGACGTCGCCACCCATTTTGTTGAATGCTGCCAAGAGCCGCTTGTCGGACTCGTGAAGAACCATGAGCTCCGTGATCGGCTTGACCTTGATGCGCTTGGTGATGAACTCCTCGAGACTCCAGAGCTGCTTCCACAGATGGGTCTCCTGTCGCCTTAGATCCAGCAGGGTCTTCGCGTCGCTGTACTCCCTAGACTGCATCGCCTTCGAGGCATTCCTGATAGAGTCCTGAATAGCATCGACCTGAACCCCGCTTCTGCCAAGCGTCGGGGTCAACTTCAGCACGTCCTGGATATAGCCTCTGAGGTGCCCGTGCCACTCCAGTCTATCCTCGAGCAAGTCCTTGGCCATCATCATGTTGGTCATGGCCTGGTCGAACCTGCCCTCCTTGTAGGTTTCAATCGAATCGGATATGAGCTCCTCGACATCCTTGCAGAAGATGTCCAGCTTCCGAGCCTGGTTGATGAGGCTCTCGGCCTGCCTGAAGTATGAGAGCAGGTTCACGCTGTTGTGACCCCGGCTCTCAAGGAGCGAAGCGGCTGCGGTCGCGATCGATGGATGCCTGCTGAACATGCATTCCATGAGCGCGAGCTCGCCGAGTTCTGACTGGGTCAGACGCTCAAGGCTGGCGCGGACCTGCTTCCTGACCTTCGGGACCTCGTCGTCATAATGCTTGACAAGAATAGGTATAACCGCGAGAGGGTTCTTCCCGCCATACTCTTCTATACGGTCGAGCATCCTGCGCTTTCGACCGGGCATGCGCGACGACAGGTCGGAGACCATATGTCGATCTATCCTAAGGCTCTCGATGTCTTTTGACATCTCGACGTCAGCATCGCTGACATAAATGCCTCTAGACAATTCTCGCACCTGCCAGATTGCGGATGCCTATGCCGATACATAAGTCTTTTTGGGCCAGAAGGGCACGGAAATCCCATGGAACTTGAATTGACTGCCGCGAGAGGAAACAGAATCATCCCTGCTGGTCCAGCTCTCTGAGTCTACCGATTGGGGGGAATCTGAGAGGTTTCTCTTGCGCAAACACTATGGGCAGAAATGACGAGAGGCCTGTCTCTGGCAGGAGAGGAGAAGCTCGGTCAGAGTCCACATTGCGGACGACATCGAGGCCGGATGCGACGAGGCTCAGAGCGGGTAGGACAAGCATTTCAGACCCGGGGTCATACAGAAAGCACACATCCTTGACAGAGGCACCAACTTTGTCCCTGATCCTGATCGAGGGATGTATGTGGCCAATCACCGACGGACATCTCCTCCTGTCACCCGAATGACCGTGTGCCACGCGTATCCCGCCTATGAGCAACTCCTTGCGAAACGGGACCCCATATTCAGATAGTATGATCCCTAGGTAGTTGTCGTGATTCCCCCTGACGGCCTCAATAGGGACGAGTTCCCTCAGCTCCGCCACGAACCTTGACACATCGTTCCATTCCTGGACTAGATTCCTCGCGAAATTGTGTTTGAAATCACCCGCGATGACGAGTCTTCGAGGGGAGATCTGCTCGATCGTTCTCCTCAAGTACTGCTTGATCTTCCTAGTTTGGACTCGCGGAATGCTCAGGCCCTCGTACTCTAGGGCCGCTTCGCAGCCGAGGTGCAGGTCAGCAACGATAAGAACGTTCTCGGACGTCAGAAGGACTGCTCCGCCTGGATACAGTTCCATCTCGTCGTTCACTCTATATCCTTTGATCGTCACTGGATTCAAATCGTCTACGGGTATAAACTATGTTTGGGGCTGCAGACTACTTTCCCACATCCTTTGGTTCTCTTAAATACGGGATTGACAGGTCTGATCTCTGGATGCTGAAGAACAGTTTTGTGCTGCTAGATGGCGTTGGGCAGCAACGCGAGGCTTCGATCTGGAGGTCCGGAATCGAGACATGGGACGATTTCCTCAGCGCGCCTAGGGCAAAGGGCATATCTGAACCAAGGAAGACAGTGATGGACGAGGAACTGCTCAATGCCAGTAGGAAGTTGGACGAGCAGGACTCGTCGTATTTTGCCTCGCGGATGCGGACAAGGGACCAATGGCGATGCCTTCCCGAGTTCCGCAAGTCAGTCGCTTTTTTGGACATTGAAACCACCGGAATCTCCCTCCGATCACCCATCACCGTTGTCGGCATCTACGACGGGACGCGCATGCACTCTCTTGTGCGCGGGCGTGACCTCACATGGTCGAACCTGAAGGCGGTCCTAGGATCGGTGAGCGTGATTGTCACATTCAATGGCTCAAGCTTTGACCTGCCAATGATCGAATCGCAATTCCCCGGGACTGTCCCTCGCATCCTCCACGTCGACCTCAAGCACTCCTTGCGGAGAATTGGACTTACTGGCGGCCTGAAGAAGATTGAGAGGGAGCTCGATATCCAGCGAGACCGAAGGGTAGAATACATGACCGGCGAGGACGCCGTCTACCTTTGGAGGCTATGGGAGAAACAGAACAACAGGAACGCGCTTGACCTCCTGCTCGAGTACAATTCCGAGGATTGTGTCAATTTGAAGGCCCTCTCAGATTTCGCGTACCGCTCGCTGAAGAAGAACACTTTTGACGCCGCAGTCCGATCCTGGAAAGATTGAATATGGGCGGCATTGTTAGGGAGATGGGATGGACGGACTCTTACTGCTGATCATTGCCACGGTCGTATTCGCCATATTCATATTTGTTGTGACAAGAGCAGTCAAGACCATCATGTTCATCGGCGTTCTGGTGCTCGTGGCGTTCGTATTGAAGGTAGCTGGTTTCTTGGGGTGAGAAGGTGGGCAGCACGGATCTGATATCATCTGTTCCTACTGGCCTATGGTCGTCTGCGCAGAGGGCAGGCGATGCCCTCAGGCGTTGTGGCCGGGTCGTGATCGCAGCCCACATCGACGCGGATGGGATATCCTCTGCGGCGATCGCCCAATTGGCGTTGGGTCGGGCTGGCATCAAATCCAGTTTCGAGTTCTTCAAGAAGCTTGACGGGCCTGCGATCAAGAAGTTGTCGGAGCAAAGCGCCGATACAGTATGGTTCACGGACCTCGGCAGTGGTTCGCTCTCCAAGATTGAAGGCATGAAGGCTGTTGTGAGTGACCACCACATGCCTGATCCTAGTTCGGGCGCTCGGAACACGTGTGGCCAGACCGCGCTCACGGATTTCAGCACAGTTGTCCAGGTCAATCCGCAACTGCACGGAATCTCCGGAGCGAACGAACTCAGCGGCGCAGGCAGCACATTCCTCGTGGCACTCGCACTCGATCCGCGCAACATCGACCTCGCGCACCTCGCCGTCTTGGGCGCCATCGGAGACCTCCAGGACCAGAAGACGCGGCGTCTCGAGGGGCTGAACAGAGCACTCCTATCAGCCGCCATCGAAGAGAACACGATCGAAGCGGTAGAGGACATCAGATACTTCGGCAGAGAGACGAGACCGATTCACAAGCTGCTCGAGTACTCAAGCGATCCGTTCGTGCCAAGGATAAGCGGCAACGAAGAAGGGGCTCTTGGTTTCCTCCTGGAGCTCGGGATCGAACTCAAGGACGACGATAGGTGGAGGACTTGGGTTGACCTGACCAGCTCCGAGAAGAAGACGATAGTCGACGCCCTGAAGGACCAGCTGCGCGATTCCCGCCGAAAACCCGAGGCCATCGAGAGGCTCGTCGGAGAGGTCTATGTCCTGCAGAAGGAGCAGAAGGGGACTCCTGTCAGAGACGCAAAGGAGTTCGCGACTCTGCTCAACGCGTGCGGGAGACACGGCAAAGCGGACGTCGGATTGAAGATATGTGCTGGGGACAGGGGAGAGGCAATGTCGGACGGCATGGTTCTCCTACGAGATCACCGGTCTGCCCTGAGCAAGGCCCTGACTTGGGCGAAAGGCAGCGGCATCATCAGGCTGAAGAATATACAGTTCTTCGATGCCGGAGACGAGATCGAGGAGACGATTGTCGGTACTGTTGCGGGGATGCTCCTAGGGAGCGAGGGTGCGGACAGGAGCGCGCCGATGGTTGCATTCGCAGAATCCACCGAGTACTCGGACACACCAAAAGTGAAGGCGTCTTCGAGAGGAACCCAGGATCTGGTCGCGAGAGGTCTGGACCTCTCTGTCGCCATCAGGTTAGCCGCGGAGAAGGTCGGGGGAGTGGGCGGTGGGCACAACATCGCCGCTGGTGCAACCATACCAGCAGACAAGAGAGATGAATTCCTCAGCGATCTCGATGAAATCGTCGGCTCGCAAATCACTTCCCGAGGACGGCAACGAGGATAGCCTTCTGAGCGTGCATCCTGTTCTCGGCCTCGTCGAAGACGACGCTGTGCGGACCATCGATCACTTCCGCGGAGACTTCGAGGCCTCTGTGAGCGGGCAGACAGTGCAGGAAGATGTAGTCCTTGTTGGCCTTCTCAGCCAGCTTGTCGTTGACCTGGTACGGGAGGAACAGTTTCTCACGCGCCTGCTTCTCAGCTTCCTGACCCATCGAGACCCATGTGTCTGTATAGATGACATCCGCCCCCTCGACCGCCTGATAAGGGTTGGACAACGTCTCGATTCTGCCGCCCTTTCCCTTCGCTATCTCCTGCGCCTTCGCCAGGATGTCCGCGTTGGGCTTGAAGTCCTTTGGCGTTGCGGCCCGCATGTTCATTCCCGTGAGAGCACAGCCCAATAGCAGCGAATTGCACACGTTGTTGCCATCACCGACATACACAAGCTGCAGACCCTTCAGCTTCCCCTTCTTCTCCATCACGGTGAGGAGATCGGCTGCACACTGACAGGGGTGCTCGAGGTCGTCGAGTCCGTTGATGACAGGAACGGAAGCGTGTTTTGCCAGCTCCCGCATGGTCTGATTGCTGAATGCTCTGTACATGATTGCGTTCACGTACCTGCTCAGGACGTTGGCCACATCGGAGACTGACTCTCTCTTGCCTATGCTAACCTCGTCAGGTCCGATGTAGACCGCCTTCCCGCCCAGTTGGGTCATCCCCACTTCGAATGAGATTCTGGTCCTCAGGCTCGGCTTCTCGAAAACCATACCAAGGACTTTCCCCTTCAGGACGTCCTGCTTCGAACCCTTCTTGGGCTCCTTTTTCATCTTCACTGCGCTTGCAAGGATGTCCTCGAAATCGTCCTTCATGTCCATGACGGATATGATGTCACGCTTCAAGCTGGCCACCGAATGCTACAAAGACCTGTCCAGTATTAAGTCTTTTTAGGATGATTTAGAAAGCCATCAGGGCTATCCGGTCCATTCAATCGCAGCACCGTGAATGGCCGCAGATCATGCAGAGGTCGCATCCTGATACGTGGGCTAGTGACCCTCCTCCGCACTCAGGGCATGACCTGCTTGTGATCTCTGACGTAGACCTGCATCTCGATTCTGAATCCAAATGCTCCCCTCTTGAGCGACACATGTCGCTGATTGTCTTCACTGTTCACACGGGAGGAGGGCGAAAGTGCTGGCAAATTGCCTTGCATTGCCTGTGCGAAGCTGAGTCAGCTAGCATGCCAGGCAACGCACATATCGAGCCTGAGGGACCGTTCCCCTGCCGACTGTAGCAACACTCGTGGTTCGATTTCGCGCGTAGGCTCAAAAGCTAACGCTATAGGGTGATTTTGCGTTCAGCACCAGCGAAATGCCCGCATTCCCTCTACTTGCTGCTGCCCAAGCGGCTGACTAGGATGATCAAGACGACCATCACAACTGTCAACACGATTGCCGTGATGAGATAACCAATCCAGTTACCCAGGTCAAACGTGTCGAGCGTAGGATCGATACCCGCGACCTTCAGACCGCCCGTCACTACACTGACCCACAACAGCGCGATGACGAACCCGAAGGCCGCTGCCAGAGCTGTCGCGATGGTCTTCTTCACCTCGGATACAGATATCTTCTTCGTTTCTTCGACCAATGTATTTCCCTCCTCGACCTGGAAGAAGCCTGCGGACTAATAGCTATTTGGACGAGAAAGGATGGCACCGGAAGCCACTAACGAACTCCTCTCACAAATGCATCTCCAACACAAAACGCAACCGTAGTCTGCAGCAGACAACTGATGAGTGCTCTCCATCGGATTAGTTCGGAACCACTGAGGTTCCTTGTTCGGCCAACGCCTCCGAATCGCCTCAGACTCTCCACTGAAGCGCATCTCTATCGGAAGACGAATTCCCGTGCATCCATTTCCCCCGATGCGTAAGTAATAACATCCCATAGGCCAATCACTGCTGCCGTTGATATCGCTTTCTGAGATAGACAGAGTGGTTCAGGAATCTGTCAGGAAACTACTACAGGTGTCTGTTCCGCCAGTCAAGTACTGGCTGTTGGTGGACACGCTCGAAAAGGATGAACGCGACCCACTTTTGCGGAGGACCGTCGCCGAGTGCAAGATGTACCCGACGAGGCTGAAACTACTCAGGACTCTAAGGAAGGATGGGACCTGGCCGATATCCAAGGCCAGAAAGGCAGCGGAGGATGCCGGTCCCGGTCCCCCAGTTGGATGGACATACATTACAATGCTCAGGAACCTCCAATTGCTGGAGGACTGTCGCACGGAGAGGAGCGAAGGCTTCGTCTCCTCAGCCCTCGAGAGGATCCTGAGCTGGCAGAAGAAGGGCGGCTATATACTGGGCCCCAAGCACGATGTCTTCCCACTCCCACACTACAACGGGTACGCCGTAAGGAACCTCTTCATCTATGGAATGGAGGATGACCCCAGAGTGAAGAGACTGGCTGACTGGCTTCTGAGCATTCAGAGGCACGACGGTGGTTGGGTGATTCCATACCAAGAAGATGTCAAGTACTTGCCTGAATACAAACACATGAAGATGCAGGGATTCCTGGAGCTCGTGCGGAGGGGCGACACCCCAGAGTCCGATCCGAAAGGATTCAAGGATGTCCCGAGCTGCATCTGGACAACCATGATGGTCATTCGCGGACTAGCCAGGGGAAAGGAATACGCCCGTCGAAGAGAGATCATGAGGGGCGCAGACTTTTTCCTCGATAGATTCTTCAAGAAGAATCCGCACAATGCTTACTATCATTCAGAGAAGAACTGGACCCACCTCAAATACCCACCCTATCCCGGGAATGGTCTCAGCGCACTCTATCTGCTCACTGTCCTCGGCTATGGCCCTGGCGACGAGCGGATGGAGAAGCCCATCCGATGGTTGCTGAACGCCAGACATCCGGATGGTTTCTGGTGGCAATCGGACAGACCCCATGCGCAGAAGGATCAGTGGATCACCGGCTTGGCAATCGAAACCCTGAACAGGTATTCAAAGAACCGATAGATGGCCGAATCAATGTTGATTGACCGAAAAGAAATTCTGCCTGGCTATGCCTGACAAGGTTTATCTACGGAAAGGATATGGAGGAATGTCAATGGCCGGGGTGGGGTAGTGGTATCCTTGGGGACTGTGGATCCCTTGACCCGGGTTCAATTCCCGGTCCCGGCCCCATAGTCCCTTTTCCCAAGCAGTCCTACGAGAAAACTACACCACAGTGAGGGCACTTCGCGTCGCCCTCGGAGACCGGCTTGCCACAGTTCGGACACTCGTATTCCGTTTCTTCGACACTGCTGTCCTTGTCCGGGGTCGAATCTCTGTGTGGAACGTTGAGAGAGCAGTCCAAATCAACGGACGCGGTCTCTGAGACCTCCTCTGCGAATGCGCCGAATTCGGTTCCGCAGACACTGCAGCGGCGTTGCGTGGGAGACACCAAATCCCCGCAGAACGGGCACTCGAACCTGACGTCTTCGAAGCTCGCACCGCATCGAGGGCAGCTCACCTCGTTGCCTGCGACAGTCTTGCCGCAGACTATGCACGCAAAAACGAAGACTGGCAGGGTTTCCTCGCCCATGATTCAAACATGCGATTACGGTTATTTAAATCATAGCAGAATCTGGATGAAGCGGTTTCTCGACCTCATCCCAGAGTATTTCTACCTGGATTTCTTCGGCTTGGCCTTGGAGGTCTTCTTGGTCGCCTTCTTCGGTGGAGCTGGCTTCTTCCGCGCTTTCGCTTTTCCCTCGGGAGCCTTGATAGGTTCCTCCCGCTCCTTCGATGCACCGCATGCTTCGGGCTCCTCCAGGGGTTTCTCCACGAACACCGCTCCGCAGTTGGTGCACGACTCTGACATGATCGGCAGCTTCTCCCCGCAGATAGGGCAATCGACCTGAGCCTCTTCGAGAGGAAGGTCGCACCTCGGGCACTTGTCTTCATCACCGCGGATCATCAGGCCGCAGCCCGGACAAGCGACCCGGCGTATCGATTCTTTGAGCTCCTTGACCTCGGTCGTGATGATGCTGTCCACGAACTCGTCCATATCGAAGCCTGAGCTAGATTTCTCAACGCTCTCGGAGAACTTCGTGAGGTCGATGCCGCATGTAGTGCAGACGGTCGCGTTGCGCCAAATGAGTCCGCAACAGAACGGGCACTCGAACAGGGTTCCCGGCCCGAACTGCAGGCCGCATCGAGGGCACTCGGTGTCGTTGGATCGCACAATGCGCCCGCATTTGAAGCAGCTTAGGAATATGTCCCTGTGCGCTTCTTCCATCGAGTCAGGAATAGGATTATCCATTATAATAGTAGTTTCTAGGTAAAGTTCGCCTAGGATCCGGTTAGAGCTCGCCAGCTATCAACCAGTCAGAGTTGCATATTTGGCATGGGGAGTATCGATTAGTCGGTGCGAGTTCGATTGTTCACTCGCAAACCGTGTAATCGAACCGCTGGAGTATCGATGACATAAGGAGTCGAACCGGGACATATCTGGCGACAACAGGCAA
>JALHSX010000034.1 GCA_022865445.1 Thermoplasmata archaeon
CTTCCATATGTGGATACCGGATGCATACGAGGGCGCACCGACCACCATAGCTGCGCTCCTTGCAGCAGGCACGAAGAGCGGGGGATTCGCTGCGTTGATGCGAGTATTCTTCGTGTCTCTTGCGATCTACAAGGCCGACTGGTCAGTGATATTTGCGGTGATCGCTCTGCTCACGATGACTCAAGGCAACATCGGAGCACTGATGCAGAAGAGCTTCACACGCCTGCTAGCCTACTCCAGCATCGCTCAGTCGGGATACATCCTGATCGGTTTTGCCGCGCCGACAAGTCTTGGAGTTGCCGGCGCCTTGTTCCATATCCTCAATCATTCAGTGATGAAATCAGCAGCGTTCTTCGCAGCAGCAGCAGTCATGATGACGCTGTCAACCACGAGTCTGGACGGATACTCGGGATTAGGGAAGAGGATGCCGCGAACTGCACTGGCACTAACGATTTCCTTGCTTGCACTTGCGGGGGTTCCCCCATTGAGTGGATTCATGAGCAAGCTAGTCCTATTCACCGCCGCCATGGAGTCGAATCTCTCTTGGCTGGCGCTCGCAGGGGTACTCAATAGCGCCTTTTCGCTGGCGTATTACGGGTGGGTCATAAAGCGGATGTATCTTGACGACGCGCCCGACATGACACGCGTAAAGGAACCTCGTCTTTTCGTCGCAGTACTCGTGTTTTCCGCCGCAGTCATAATCCTGATCGGACTCTACCCTGAGCCAGTCCTGTCCGTGATTATGACGATTGCGTCACGGCTCTAAGTCTGGACACAAAGTAGATGCGTACCTTCCGGATGATGCCATTCTGGTTTTCGCTTGCTGGGAGGTTCAGTCCTCTCTTGTCCGCAGAATGTGGTTGACGCCGGCCCGACCGTGGAACTCCGTCTGGTATCCTTGATGTCCCTCCGGAACCCTCGACAGTCGCTCCGGGCTCCAGATGATCAACTCCTTCTCATACTCAGCAAGATCGTAATCCTTTGTGTAGTCCAAGGCCCCCGTCGGACAGAAGTCGGTACAGAAATGACAGAAACAGCAACGGACGTACCAGTACTGTGGAAACCTATTCTTCGGATTCTGCGGGTAGGTCTTCTGGTTGGCAGCCGGAACCATCGTGATGGTCTTCTCGGGACATATCCACGCACATATTCCGCATCCAATGCATCGGTCCATGTGGAGCAAGTGCCTTCCTCGGTAACCATCCGGGAGTTCATGTTCCTGGTATGGATGCTTGATAGTGAATCTGTTCTTGAACATGTGTTTCACGCCTTCCCAGAAAGCCCCAGCTGTTGACATTGCGTTCATCTCCTACCTGTCTGCTTCTATTGGCCAGTAGTCCAAGCTTCCGTAGATTATTGGCAGGTCGCCTATGTGAACGCCTTTCAGAAGGAAAGGTAGCGCCAACAGATTCTTGAACGAGCCTGTGTTCATCTTGACTCGGTAGGGCTTGTCACTTCCGTCTCCTACGATGTAGTGGTTGATCTCTCCACGCGCCGATTCGATCCTGCTAATTGCTTCTCCCCTAGGAATCACGATCGCGACTTTTCTGGCGATCGGCCCCTTTGGAATATCCCTTATAGCCTGCCTGAGGATCGCCATGCTCTGTTTGATCTCCTCGAATCTTACCAGCCATC
Source organism: Thermoplasmata archaeon (assembly GCA_022865445.1). Lineage (GTDB taxonomy): Archaea > Thermoplasmatota > Thermoplasmata > UBA10834 > UBA10834 > COMBO-56-21. Next base: position 1,636 of record JALHSX010000034.1, read on the forward strand.
TTGAGAGGCTGTCGCCTTCTTTGAATGTGGGAATCTCAAAATCCAGCTTATCGTAGGCGCCGTAGGGAGCATCCTTCCTTACGTCGCATCGTACGCCGGAGCCCCTCAGAACCGGTCCGACTACGCCTAGCCTTATTGCATCTTCCTTCCTGAGGACCCCGACGTTCCTTGCGCGCTCCACGAAGATAGGGTTGCTCAGGAAGATTCGGTCAATTGCGGGGAGGTGACGCTCAAGATAGTCCAGTGTGTCCAACAGTTTCTCTTTGAATCCTTTTGGAAGATCTCTTCTTACACCCCCTGGGACAGAGAACGAGAACGTCATTCTCGCGCCTGTAAGCATCTCATGCAGGTCGAGCAGCAGTTCCCGGTCACCGAAACCGAACATGTACATTGTGGTGTGCCCGGAGAAGACTCCACCCATTATTGCCATTCCGTAAAGATGGCTGGCTATTCTGTTCATCTCGCAGAGAATTGTCCGGATATAGAGACCGCGCTCCGGGACCTCGACTCCTTGGAGTTCTTCGATCGGTGCGATATATGACCAGTTCAGGTGTGAATCGTCGGCGATGTTTGGTCGACAAAGCATGGGAATGTTCTTTATGATGTTTCTTGATTCCGCTATCTTCTCGACGCCTCTATGAACGTAGCCGATGTCTGGTGTCGCTTCTACTATGAGGTCGCCATCAGTTTTGACCATGATCCTCATGTGGCCGGAGCCCGGATGCTGAGGACCAACGTTCAGATCCAGAATGGACAACTCATGCCATCTCCGGGATCTTAAAGTCTTTCCTCAGAGGAGGTGGGCCGTCCCAGTTGTCCTGGAGCAACAGCTTCTGCAGGTTGGGGTGACCTTCGAAATTCACTCCAAACATCTCGTACGCTTCACGCTCGAAGAAATTGGCGCTTTCCCATATCGGTGTCAACGTCTGCAGTGAAGGATTGTCTCGGTCAAGGTTGACCTTGAGTGAAAGGACTATGTGTTTGAAATCGTCGCGGGAGAATGAGGACACAAAGTAGATGACTTCGATTCTCTTCTCGGCTAGACGATCGATTCCAGCAACGGCGACAGTGTGATCAAAGCCCATCTCGTGCAACCATGCAGCGACATCTCTCGCCGTTTCCTTGCGGACGACGATCGAAATCCTGCCCTTGCGCTCTGCCTTCACTTCCTCCACTGCGCCACCAAGTTGCTCCCTAACGGCTGTGGCGACTTTTTCTTCTACGTCGAGGAGCGCTGCAGTCATTTCGGATAGACCTCCTCTCTTCGAATCTTCTCCCGCAGTTTGATGATGGCGTTTAGAAGGGCTTCGGGTCTCGGAGGACAGCCAGGAACGTAGATGTCGATTGGTATGGCCTTCTGAACTTCGTTGATTATGCTGTAGGAATCGTGGAAGAGCCCACCCGAGCATGCGCAGTCTCCCATGGCAATTGCATATTTCGGGTTGGGCATCTGTTCCCAGATGACCTTTACTCTCTTCAACATTTTCTTTGTAATAGTTCCCTCGATTATCAAGAGGTCGCTCTGACGCATTGATCCCGCAGCAGCCTGCATGCCGAATCTTTCCGGGTCGTATCTAGGACACATCAAGGCGCCGAATTCGGCTGAGCAACAGGCGGTTGTCAGGTGTACAGGCCAAAGAGAGTAGATGCGACTCCAGTTTACTAGGTGCTTGAAAGGGGGAAGACCGACTACCGTCTCTACTAGATGTCTCAGACTTCCGACCCAGACGCCCGGAGCGGGACTCATTCCCGAAGACGGAGACGGTGCCTGGGAGCTTGTTCCAGTTTCCCTGACCGTCCTTGGTCACCTCGTCTTCCAATTCATCACTTGATTCCTAAGGTGAGAGTTGATTAGGGTTCCGAAACCAAGCAGAATGAGATGACGGACTAGACGCGTCTTCCTCTACGACCACCAGGTCGGCGTGTTCCGTCATGTGGAACAGGAGTGACATCTTCAATCCTGCCGATCCTGAACCCGGCTCGAGCCAGCATACGTATTGCTGCTTGCGCGCCTGGGCCTGGTGTCCGTGCACCATGGCCCCCCGGCGCTCGTACTCGAATATGAAGAGCAGTGATTCCTCTATCCTTGGCCGTTCTCGCGGCAGCTCCTGCAGACTGCATCGCCGCGTAGGGTGAACCCTGAAGTCTGTCTGCCTTCACGTGCTGTCCTCCCGAACTTCGGGCGACAGTCTCC
>JALHSX010000218.1 GCA_022865445.1 Thermoplasmata archaeon
CCTGTGCTTCTCGGCAAATGAGAGGACGGAATTCGCCACCTGGTGAAGACGATACTCGATCCGATTGTGTTCTCGTAATCCCTCCATTCGACAGAGACGTCTGGATGTGCGTCTGTCATGCGACTTCTTCTTCTGACGCCTCTTGCGCCTGTCGTGGTGCCGACTCTGGATCGTCGCGGCATCCGCGAAATCAACCTTCACGGTATGCGCATCGTCGTTTCTGTCAAACACACCGTCCAGACTTCGCTCATTAGTGTCGAACGATAGGACCGCGTCGGGCAAGTATGGCTTCGGGGCCTCCTTTCTGAATGCTAGGATGACTCGGTCCGGAAGGAGGGTCAGGGAGCCGAGCGAGTACGATGGATCATTCAGGAAGCCTCTGTGGTAGTTGCTGAGGACCAGTCTGAGAATGACATGACGTCCCGCCATGATCGGCAGGTCGATGACGCCGTTCTCGCGATCAAGCTTGTACGCCTGGTTCTCTGCCTTCATCGCCAGGCGGCGTACGAATGGGATGCTCGTCGATTCGTTTCTTCGAACTCTCCTACGATAGTTCTTGAGGACGCTCGCGGCCACTTCGAACGCTGACACAAGGTGCTGGGCATACATCTTCGGATGTTCCTGGCGGAATCCTTTGTACGCAAGCCTGTTGAGGGCGCTCCTTGAAGTCACCCGTGACTGGAGCCCTGCCCTGATGGCGTTGTTCACGGCCAGCCTGAAATCCTCAAGGAGGAATATCGCCTCAGAGGGAAGTTCATCCTCCAGTCGGAACACGACTCCCTTGACCAGCATCTGAACGATCACGAGGCGAGCGGTATATGATGCCCTCCACTTCATGCAGCAGATGGCCAGCCGCCTCCGTTTCCCGCCTTCACCACCCGATTTGTGACAGAACTCAAGTAGGCCAAGATTATTAGCCCATCTCTGGATTCTGATGATGTGATGAGAGAGAGCGACCTCGGACTCGAACTGTTCTTTACCCAGGATATCTCGGGTATCGGTGGGAAGCTCAGGAAATCTCCCGAGGATTTCGCGGTCGACGAAACATCCGTACTGCCGCCGGCATTCGAAGACGGCAAGTTCGTGATTGCCAAGGTTTGGCACAGGAACTGGGAGCTTAACAGGCTGGTCCGAAGGCTTGGTACGAACCTGCGCGTCGGCCGTGCCAAGATCGGCTTCGCCGGAACCAAGGACGGGAGGTCCATCGCCACGCAGCTGATGTCCTTCAACGCACCGATCGAGGATGTGAAGGTGCTCGCGATCCCCGATGTGGAGATACTCGATGCATACAGGGCCAGGAGGGCCATGGAGATAGGCGATCTCATCGGGAACAGCTTCAAGATAAAGGTCTCCGACATCGAGCCGGGAGTCGAAGTCAAGAGCATCTGCGCATCGGTGAAGGAGCGGCTGGATGAACTTGGCGGGTTCCCCAACTTCTTCGGGACGCAGAGGTTCGGCTCTGTCAGACCCATCACTCATCTGATTGGAAAGGACCTGATCAGAGGGGATCTCTAGGGCGCCGTCATGAGATATGTCGCCTATCCGATGGACGATGAGAACTCGGACGCGAATGACGCCAGAAGGAGGCTGCAGGAGACAG
>JALHSX010000219.1 GCA_022865445.1 Thermoplasmata archaeon
CTCGAGGTCAGTCCCTGCGAAAGCGTTGTACTTCGACTTGCGCAGCACGACCTCGCCGTCCGTCGGTCTCAGCGAGGGGACGATGTGCGACATTGGATCCTCGTTCCGGATTCTGTCGCCCCACCATCTGCCCATCGCGCCAGGGTCCTCGTCTGGGAGGGTCGCATGTCTCGTGAATATGATAGGCAACGACTTGGCGCGATATTCAGCAACGAGACTCTCGACGTTGTCGAGAATCAATTCCGAAGTCGGAAGGAATGCGTGCGATTCTCTTTCGAGAAAACACCGCTGCATGTCGATGACGAGGAGCGCGGAGGCCTTGGGCGAGAACTTGTGCGCCTTGGTCCGGTGCTCGCTGAGATAGGGGCGAAGGAGCTCCATCCACTCCTTCGTCTTCTCCGTCAACTTGTCTGCGGACATGACTCCAGCCACCTCTGTCCCGTTTCCTGGATTGGCAGGCTGGAAACGCGAAAACAATGCCTCTGCTTTGGCCAAACGGGGATGTCCTAGATGAATCTTTCCAGCGCATCGGGCCCTATCGGCACAACAATTATATTTCGTGAACGTGTGAAACACCCTCAAGCCGAGAAGCGCACATGCCCAATCCACATCTTCCTGCCGAGGTAGAGAAAGACATTCACGCTTGCCTACAGTGCGGATACTGCAACTTCGTGTGCCCTATCCAGCTGAACTCTGACAGAGGCTTCGAATCCTGGCGCGTGCGCGGGAAGATGTATCATCTGAAGAGATACTCGCACCCGGGCACGTTCGACAGGCTCACCGGACGCGGCGCGAAGATCACTCCCGAGTTCGTCGAGAGAGTATACAACTGCACTGCGTGCGGCTACTGCCAGGATGTCTGTCATGCGGGCATCAAGTTCAACGATCGCTGGGAGCAGCTCAAGGAGTGGTTCGTGAAGAACGGTGCCGGCCCGCTCGACCGACACAAGACGCTGAGGACGAGGGTGATCGCAAAGCACAACCCGTACGACGAACCGCACGAGAACAGGGAGGACTGGGTACCCAAGTCGGCGAAACGCTCCAAGACCCCGGACGTGCTTTACTTCACAGGCTGCACGGCAAGCTATCGCCAGCAGAAGATCGCTCAGGACGCGACCCGCGTGCTGGATGCGGCTGGCATCGAATATGATGTTCTTGGAAAGGATGAATGGTGTTGCGGTTCTCCTCTCATCCGAACCGGACAGACGGACATCGTCACCGACGAGAAGGACGGCCTTGTCAAGCACAACCTCAGAGAGTTCGAGAAGAGGAACGCGAGCACGGTCGTCACTGCGTGCGCGGGCTGTTACATGACGCTCAAGCACAACTATCCGATCTATGCTGGAAAGTTGGACTTCAAGCTGTTCCACTTGACGGAGTTCATCGACAAACTCATCACGGACAAGGAGCTTGTCCTGAAGAAACCCTTGCCGAAGAGGGTTGCCTATCACGATCCTTGCCATATCGGCCGCCATAACGGGATATTCGAGGAGCCCAGAAGGATACTCAAAGCATTTCCCAAGTCAACTTTTCTGGAACTCCCGCACAACAGGCGCAACTCGCAATGCTGCGGCGCGGGCGGTGGCTACAAGATCCAGTTCAACGATCGCGCGGAGTACATCGCGTCCATAAGAGTCAAAGAGGCCTTTGATGTCGGCGCTGAGATGCTCGTGTCTGCATGCCCATTCTGCGTGACGAACCTCACGGGAGGGGCAAAGGTCGCGGGCATCAAGATGGATGTGGCAGAACTCGTGTCGCTGGTCGCGGATTCTGTCGGCTGAGGCGTGTCCTCAGCGAATCTATATATCGTGTCGCACGCCATTTTCCGGCGGGCTTAGATGCGTTCTCTCCCACTATTCAAATTCGGACCTCGCGCGAGGTCTACGAGTCTGGGCATCGCCCTCTGCACCATGTTCATTGTCGCCAGCTTCTCGGTGGTCGGCGGTCTGAGAACCTCGATGGACACGTTGAAGGACAATTTCACTTCAGAGTACTATCTCGCAACGAAGTCGAGCTCAGGGGGTTTGGAGTTCTTCGATCAACAGTCCGTCTCAGATGTCTCCCAGCAGTCCGCATTCGGCGTATTCTCCAGCGCCCGAACGCTTCCAGACGGTGATTCAGCAAGCGTCTTTGCGCTTGACGACCCGCTTGCGATTCTTCCAGAATCACATATCGCATACGGAAACGAGTTGCTCAGGGGTCAGGACTCTCCCTTCTGGGGGCACATCGTGCTCGAAGCTCAGGGCGTCGTGAACGCGAACGTCAGCGGGTTCTTCTCCTCATCGATCTTCCCGTCGAATTGGATGCTGGGGAGCATTGGACTGCTGGGCAACCTGACGGGGCAACCAGGAGAATTCAATTTCATCATCCTCAAGGCTCCGGGCTCGTCTGCAAGCGCATACTTGCAGTCTCGAGGGTTCTCGCTTCAGCCCATGATCGGGATCATCGAGTTCCTGGATTCGGGTGTCCAAGAGATAGAACATGATGCCAACTGGGCGCTCATCCCATCAGTCTTCGTCATCGTCGTCCTTGCATACAGCTTCCTCGGGACGGAGACGGCCGACCGGAGACATGATATCGGGATCATCAAGACCGTAGGTGCCGGAAGATGGCGGATACTGTCCTACCTGTTGGCCAGCGCACTGATCATCAGCGCATGGGGAGGGCTGCTCGGGCTGGCGTTAGGGGTCGTCTTGTCGTACGGAGTCTCGACTGTCGCCTCGTCCATGTTCACATCAGTGTTCGTGATCAAGGCGAGCGAGTCCCTGCTGCTTCTGTCTTTCATTGTGACGGTCGGCGCGGGAGTGGCAGGCGCCCTTGTCCCGTCCCTCAAAATGACCCTGTCGTCTCCCGTTGAGGATCTCAAGGAGGTGGCGCCATTCTCCTGATCCGTCCGAGAGTCATCATCGTCATCGCCTTGTCGATCATGATATTCACCACGACGACATCGGTTCTCTCCGGGCTGAGATCCGCGCCCGCTGCATTCGCCGCCGGAGAGGGCTTCGTCATATCCGACGCGAACGCCCCGACGATATTCTCCAGCCGGATCAGCGTCGATATGCTGCCGTCTCTCGACGCGCTGGAGAACATCACTGGAGCCAGTCCTGAGATATTCTCCTTCTCATCGTGGAACGGCCAGTCTTTTGTGGTGAGAGGAGTCAACTTGACGAGGCTGAACGAGGCGGGTCCGACCCTCTCCGAATTTGTACTGAGTCCCGGAGAATCCGCAGGCGAAATCGACAGCGCCCTTGTCGGGGAAAGACTACTCGAACGTCTGGGAATCCGTCTTCCATACACGATGCCTGTGGTCGGCAGCTACAATGTCAAGATCCAGTTCCTGAGGATTGTCGGCTGGTTCCGGAGCGATTCGCCCCTCGATGACGAGCTTCTGGCTTCTCTCGACGCTGCAAGGCAATTGACTGGCATGTCCGATGGAGATGTTTCCATCATCAGAGTTTCGACATCGGATCCTGGATGGCTCTCGGATTTGCTGTCCCCAAAGGCTGCGAGGTTCGCGTTGCTGGACCTGCACGTATCCAAAGCTCAGGTCGCCAAAGGTGAATCCGTGACGATTAGCGTCGATATCCGGAATTGGGGCGCGAAGTCGGGCACGGCGTCTGTCACATTCTCTGAGCGGGGTCAGACGCTTGCGGAGGTAGAAGCCGAGCTGAACGCTTCTGCATCCAAGACAATCAATCATGATTTCGTTTCCGAAGTGATTGGCCTCCATAGTGTGGAGGTTGCGATTGCGGGCGATCTTCCCACCAAGGTTTGGGCGAACTACTCGGTGGTGGAACCGTACCTTGAGATCGCTGCTCCTGCAAAGGTTATGCTCGGGGAGACGTTCAACGTGACGGTCACAAGGTATGACGGAGAGCCTGCTTTCCCAGCGATTGTGAGCTACGATTCGCAGGTCGCGACCGCCGACAGTGAAGGGAGAGTAGTGTTCACTGCAAACGAGACTGGAGTATTCGATATCACCGCTGTCCTTTCTGGTCTCTCGAATGGTCTCGCGTCCATCGAAGTCTTAGATCCAGCTTGGTTTCTGCATGAGTTCATTCCGACGATAGTCTCCTTTTCGATCACTCCGGCCGAGATAAGGTCGCCGGACAGCGTCAGAGCGATAGTGGTCGTCGAGAACGAAGGTACAGTGGCCGGGGCGTACGACGTGGTCGTGTACGTGGACAGCTCTCCTTATCTCACTCTCACGGTCAACCTTTCGGGGATGTCGTCCGAGACACTGACGTTCTCCATGGACGGCTTCTCCACAGGGGCGAGAACGCTTCAGGTCGGCCCTTTCGCTAGGCAGCTAGTGGTTCGCCCTTGGTTCGCAGACAATCCCGATCTAGTGCGGTTCGTGATTCGATACAGCGGATCGAGCTCGCTCTCTTCCTCGACCTCCATTCCGATCTACCAGGCCGCGAAGATATCTCAAGGCAACGTTGCGGTCGCACTCTTCACTGTCGGAGCCATCTCGGCATTGCTAGCAGCGCTTGCAGTGACATCGGTCTTTTCGAAGGAGGTTAGAGAGGGTCGCAGAAGACTTGGCGTGCTGAAGACCATAGGGGCGTCTCGGTCAGCCATAAGGAACCTGGTGTTCCCGCAGGCGCTCGAGAACGCGCTCGCTGGCGCAGCGATAGGCGTCGCTTTCGGCATCATCATGGCGGATTGGCTCTCGCGCTCGGGCCTATTCTTCCTGTTCGGCCACGAGTTCACATTGAATTTTGACACGAGTCTCCTGGTGCTGCTCATCATGGGAACGGTCGCGATCAGCATTGCGAGCGCTGTCTCGTCCGCTATGGTCGCTGTGCGGGAGACCGCGATCCGATCGATAAAAGGACTCGCTGAAGAAGTCATAGAAGAGCCACTGACCGAAGAGACTTCCCAGGGCAGTAGTACTCTAACCCAGAGGTGAAGGTTGCCGTAGAGGTACGGCGGCTCCAGCCCCTTTTGTATATATAGATCGAAGTCAAGCCTCGAAAAGCCCGCTTCCGTCAGATTGAAAGAGACGGTTTGGTTCCAAACCTGTCCCTTCTGGAGGACCCGACCATAGGTTTGCGTCGCGTAGTAAGTCGTGCGGACCCAACCCTTGCTGACCCCATAAGCGAGCATGGTGAAGTTTCTGGGGCCGCTCTCGCCGTTCTTCATGTGCAACAATAGTGTGAGATTGGTGCCCTCCAGCCAAGATGCGTTGGAGATGATCATCCCGTCCTCATCCGTTAGCGCGATGTAGGTTCTCGAAGGGTACTTCGCAGTGACGATGAGGCCGAGCGAGATGGCTGAGACTACGAGCGCAGTAGCGAGCATAGCCACGACTACCTTGTCCGCGCGGGGTTGCTTCGCGGTCCTCTGCGTCACCTGCTGCCACCCCGTAATCCCTCTGTCGGATCGGAGCAAAAACGTCTCGATCGCCACAGCAGCGAGCGTGAATATGACTAGCGAAGCCCGCGTGGTAATCGAGTCCAAACCTATCGGGGTGAGCACGAGGATCAGACCCAGCAGGATCACGACGAGCACACTGATTCCAACGCTCAGGACGAACTTCGCTTCTTGGGTTGTGCCTTTCCAGAAGAACATCCTGACAACAGCGAAGCCAGGGATGAAGAACATGAAAGGGATCCCGAAGACGTATGCCAGGATACCCCCAGGAAGGGCCAGAAGAACAAGAGTCGCAACGATCGAGAAAGCGCATATCGCGATTCTCTGGCCGTTCTGAGTCTCGAGGTAGTTGACGAACCTTTCCAACCAGTCAGGTTCGGACTTCGAGGGTTTCTTCATCCGTCGGTAGAAACAATTCGAGGGTATATGTGTTTGTGGAGCGCGCGGGGA
>JALHSX010000220.1 GCA_022865445.1 Thermoplasmata archaeon
GGGGCGTCCCGAAAGCATCGAGAATCCCGTACGTCCTCTTTGCGAGCTACAAGAATCTCGGCCTGACAGCCACCCTGGCCATAGCCCTCTTCCAGCCAGTCGTCGCGGTCCCTGCGACCATAGGCATCGTGGCGGAAGTCGTGTGGGTGATATTCTTAGTCAGATACTACCGAAGAACTGCCTGATAGAGACGCCACAACCCTTCAGCGAAGCTCTGAGGGAACCGTTCAAATGAGAGACGAACTGGTTGAAGTCCGCATCCGGCCTGAGATCGCTCCAACGCCTGTAGACAAGGAAGACAATCCCAGCGATGCACGCTGTCATGAACACGATCTCGACAGGCGAGGAGTAGGCTAAGGTCGCGCTCTGTATGTAGTCGATTCCCAAATGAGTGCTCCAGAAGAGCAGGGGAACGAAGTACCTCCAACCGATGGAGAGCGGCATGACCACGAACGCAGCGACAGGATAGTGCATCAGAGAGCGCCAGGGGAGGCCGGACCCATCATCCCACGAAGGCCTCAGAATGGCAGCCAAGCCGTTGTCCGAGATGTATCGAGGCGCGGCGAGAACATGATCCAGGTCGATTGCCACGCCGAAGGTCAGGGCGACGAACCACTCGTCCTTGTTCAGGTTCAGAAAGAGGCCTATCAGTACAGCCGCCAAGAGATGAGTGGTCGTGAGCATGGATTCGCCTGGTACTGACTACCAGTTGAACAATACGTAGATGCTCCTATCTCTCAGTTTCGCCCACACAATCGGGAAGTGGATGGGCGATTCCTTCTTTAATAACCGTGTTGTGACCGTTTCGAGTTGTTATTAACGGCGGCGAAGATTTTAATAACGAAGCGAGAGCTGGAATGAAGTCTAGAAATGGCCCACATACACCTGGAGGACGGCGCGTTCTCGCCCCTTTGGCTCCTGATCTGGTCGGCTATAGCTGCGATCCTGATCGCCATCGTGCTGCTCGCCAACAGGAGAAAGGAGATCCCTTCGAGGAAGATCGCCATCGCCGCGATGTGTGCCTCGGTCGGCTTTGCCGTCTTCATGGTGGAGGTGCCCACACCGGTTGGACCGGTCCACATGAATCTCACACCGCTCATCGGGATACTCGCAGGACCTGGCATGGGAAGCCTGGTCGCGCTGGTGATAAACATATTCGGCGCGGCCATCGGACATGGTGGTTGGGGAATGGTAGGTCCCAACTCGATAGTGAATATCGCGGAGGTCGTCATCGGATACTACACTTTCCGGTTCTTCAAGACCATGACAAAGACCGGCGATTTCTGGTCTGGGTTCAGCGCGACCACAATCGCCCTTACCATCAGCGCATTCTTGGTCGTTCTAATCGTATCTGTGTCAGAGATCCAAGGCTCTAACCTCACCAGAGGAGAGACTCTCAACAACATGCTCATCCTCGCAGTTGCCAACGTTGTGGCGGCCGTCGTCGAAGGGACCGTGACAGGGTATATCGTCTCATTCCTTGGGAGGGTCCGGCCAGACCTTCTCGCAGCTATGGCGGCGTCGCCCCCCGACAAGAGGAAACCCTTGGCAACCTCAGGGGGCGCCCCAGATGGCTAGGCGGTCCTACTCGAGGCACATTCCGGATTTCAGGTACGTGACCTTCTTCGGGGAGACAGGCAGGAGCGCGGTCCATTCCATGAATCCCTGGACGAAGATTAGCCTCCTCTTCTTCGTAGTCGCGCTCGTGACCGTCGTGATGGACCTCTATTGGCTGCTCCTGATCCTGGCGCTTGCCATTGCATTCTACGCAGCTGGAAGGCTGCCATTGAAAGTTCTTTTCGGCTGGTACACACTCCCGTTGTTCTTTGTAGCATCTCTGTCCATCCTCTACATCTTCACCGAACCCGGCAAGGACCTCTTCCGGACCCATATGCTGGGGGTTGACGTCGCGATCACCGACAATGGAGTCATGCTCATGGTGACTTTGCTCGTCCGCGCACTGGCAGTCGTCACTTTCTCGCTCGCGGTCTTCATGACTACGAAGTACACCCACATCACGATCATCGCATCCCGCGTCATGCCCGGAGCCTTGGCCAACATCTTCCTCCTGTCGTACAGGTTCATGTCCGAGACCTCTGACGAGGTCTCCGATGTCCTCGACGCGATGCGTTCGAGGGGCGGGAACCTCGCCAAGGGAGCGTTGCGACAGACGAGAATGTTCGCAGGGATATTCGGAATCGCATTCGTGCACGCTTTCGACCGGGCCGAGCGCATCGCGAAGGCGATGGAAGCCAGAGGATACATCGGGGAGTTCCCTGTCACGGAGCCGCTCAAGAAGCCGACCGCAGGAGGGTATGCGCTGATCGCACTCGGGATAGCTTCACTCGCGTTGGCGGCCTACTCAAGATACTTCGACAAAGGACTGTTCGGATGGTGAGAAAATGATCTCAGAAGCTCCATGGGCAAGACACCAAGGAACCGAGGGCGCGATCGTCCACGTGGACTGCGTGACCCACAAGTACCC
>JALHSX010000221.1 GCA_022865445.1 Thermoplasmata archaeon
AGGTCTCTCCGTTGGACTACCTGACTGCCATGTATCAGAAGGGTGTGTCGGATGGGAGGGCCGCCCCGTCCAAGGAGAAGTTCGAGTACGATATGTTCAGGATCGACTGTGCAGGCAAGAAGGATGGCATGCCCGCGACGGCGACCTACTTCATCGTCACTTGGAACGACCCGGAGAGGGGCATCTCTTCAGCTAGGGATACATCGGTCCCACCTGCGATCGTCGCGCATTGGCAGCACACCAAGAAGATAAAGGAATCTGGTGTGTTCCCGGCAGAGGCGACCGTCGACCCCGAAGCCTTCTTCAGAGAGCTTGGCAAAAGGAAGATCTTCGTGGACGAGCAGATCACGAGGTCGACGAAATACTACTGATCCCAAAGGATCGTTCAAACCCCATAAGGAGAGGTGCCTCGCACCTCTTCCTCATCGTATTCTTTCATTTCCATTCGTTGAGAACGCTCACTTCGAGGCCGGATTCTCCTCGGGCATGAGCGCCAGAAGCCTCGCCATGGCGACCGTGAAGTCCTCCAGCTTGACATCTACTGACGCTGGGTCGACCGGCACCTTATCCTGGATCGCGCACCTCATGTGTATCTGGCACTTAGGACAGAACATGAGCAGCCTGTCGGCGCCGACCCTCTTCGCCTCTGCGACCCTCTCGACCTGCATCTTCTTCGCATTGGCGTTGCAGTTCGCCCACGCGCTCACCCCACAGCAAAGAGCCTTGTCGCGGGTGTTCTCCATCTCCACGAACTTTGCCCCGCTGAACGCCTTCGCCAGTTGCCTGGGCGATTCATAGACGCCCGAGTGTCTTCCGAGCCTGCACGAATCGTGATACGAGAATGTGTAGTTCGCTTTCGCAGCGTCATCTAGCTTGAGGGCTCCTGAGTCGATGAGTTCCTTGAGGAAATCCGAGATGTGGATCAGCTCGAACTCGAAGTCTCCCATCAGATCCTGGTAATCCGCCTTGAAAGTCCTGTAGCATTCAGGGCAAGTGAACACAACTCTCTTCGCACCCGATTTCTTGATCAGCTGCACGTTGTGCTCCATGAGCTTCTCGAAGTTGTCCTCGTCCCCTGTCCAGTTCAGGTCATGACCGCAACATTTCTCCTCGTTGCTGACGACGGGCACTATCCCAGCCTTGTTCATTATCCTGACGGCGCTCTCAGCGATCTCGTTCAGCCTCATGCCCTCTCGGTCATAGAAGATCGCATCGTATTGCGGCAGACAACCCACGAAGTAGAAGACATCGCCTTTGTCTGCGACCTTCATGCCTTTCTTGACCCAGCCGAGCCTGTTCTGCTTCAGGTTGCTCTTGGCCATTATCCTCTGGACGGAATGAATCAGGCCACCTTGAGAACACAGGGGTGCCGCCCCAAACTCGACGGCTTCCTCTCTCAAGCCCCGTATGAACCCGGTGTAGTCGACCTTGTACGGGCACATGGAGTTGCACTGATCGCAGGTCGTGCACGTCCAGATGTCCCTGTCGTTAGCAATGTTGTCGACTATGCCTTCCATGGACCTGATGACTATCGTCCTGGGCGCGAAATTGGAATCATACTTCGCGACGGGACAGACGGTTGTGCACTTGCCGCACTCGACACAGTCGAACGCTCCGGTGTCCTCGATCAGCTGTTTGACCGCGGCCTTCGTCTGCTCTTCGGTCCTTGGGCTCTTCGCTTTCGCAGGCTTCTGGAGATGTATGGGTCCAAGGGCTCTGACCTCCTCGACAAACTCGTTCGCCGCCTTGGCGAACTTCGTCCTTTCGGATGCGTTTATCCATTCGGTCCTGAGTCTTCTCGAATCCAAACCCACGATGTCGAACAGTTTCTTCAGCGCGTCGATCCTCTCCTGCGCCTTCTTGTTGCCCGACACGTAGTGGCAGTTGTCCATTAGGCATCCTATCACGATGATGCCATCAGCGCCGTTCTCGAACGCATCCATCACGATGCCAGGCTCGACGCTGCCCGTGCACATCACACGCACTATCCTGACATTCGGGGGATACTCGACCTTGTTCACGCCTGCCAGGTTCGCCGATGGGTAGCCACACCAGGTGCAGGTGAGAGCGATGATCTTCGGCTGGAACTTGTCACTCATCCGATCCCACCTCCTCGGTGATCGCTCGGACCGTCGCCTCGACCTGCTCCAGTCTGAACCCGTTGACCGTGATCGCCTTGTTGCAGCACACGACGGCGCACTGCCCGCACCCCTCACACCGGATCTCATCGATCTTGGAGACCAGGACTCCTTTCTTCTTGTCTTCGAAGATCGTTATGGCCCCGTACTCGCAGGCCTTCTCGCATCTGCCGCAGCCGCGGCATCTATCCTCGTCGACGAAAGCAACGATCCTCGGGAACTTGACCTTGCCCTTCTTCATGAGCTATATTGCGTTTTGGGCAGCCGCCTTTGCGTCCTCAATGGAGTACCTTATCCCCTTCGGCCCCTGAGCGGTTCCAGCAACGTATATGCCCCTCCTGAACTCCGACGGGAACATCGGGTTGATGTCCTTCATGAATTTGTCGACGTCAGTCTGGAGGTGGAGCATCTTCACTATCTTGTCGCTTCCGTCAGCGGGCTCCTGTCCAACAGAAAGGACCACGAGGTCTGAGTCAATGTTCAGGAGCGCATCCGCATCGGTGTCCACCGCACGGACATAGATCTTGCCCTTGTCCTCGACGATCTCCGAAATGCGGCCTCGCACGAAGTTGATGCCCTCTTCCTTGGCGGCCTGGTAGAACTCCTCGAACCCTCTGTAAGGTCCTCTGAGATCGATGTAGTGGATGTACACGTTCGTGCCCGGTAGGACCTTCCTGATCTCCCTTGCCTGGCCAATTGCGTACGTGCAGCAGACGAGCGAGCAATGCAGGTTACCTTTCGTTATGTCCCTCGAGCCTACGCATTGGATGAAATTGACTGTCTTGGGCACCTTTCCGTCCGAAGGTCTCCTCAACCCGCCCCCCTTCTCACGCTGCTCGACCAGCAGCCTCTCAAGCTCCACTGCAGTGATGACGTCCGGGTTCCCGTACCTCAGCTCCGGTATCCTCTTCGGGTCGAAGGTTTTTGTTCCAGTCGCCACGATTATGGTCCCGACATCGAACTCCTTGACGCCGCTCGGCGACTTCACCTTCACGTGTCTAGAGCCAAAGCCGCCGGTAATGTCCTCAATCTCGGTGTTGAGCATGACCTCGATGTTCTTGTCCTGGAGGACGTCCTCGATCTTCGGCGTGAACACGCACTCCTTGCAGTACTGCATGCAGCATATGCCGCAGTTGTGCGTGGGGAAGGTCATGCTGAGCTTGTAGGCCCTCCCTCCGAGCTCACTGGTCCTTTCGACGAGGTACGCTTTGTACCCTTGGGCTGCGATGTCAAGAGCCGCCTGCATTCCTGTGACCCCGCCTCCTATCACGAGAGCCGCGCCCATGACTGGAATCTCGATGTCCTCCAAGGGCACGAGCTTCTCGGCCCGTGCCACCGCCCCTCTCACGAGGCTCTTCGCCTTCGATGTGGCGGCCTTCCTGTCGCTGTGCACCCAAGCGCACTGTTCTCTGATGTTCACCTGCTCGATGAGATACTTGTTGATGCCCTGCTCTTCCAGGGCCTTACTGATGATGATGCCTTGAACGTTGGGCGAGCAGGCACCGATCGCAACCCTCTCGAACAACTTCGCAGCTGCGTCTTCTTTCAGAAACTTCTGGCCTTCCTTTGAGCACAGTGCCTCGTGGATGCCGGCCGCCATGACTCTTGGGTCCTTCTTCAGCTCAGCAGCGATGGTCTCTAGGTCGATCCTCTTGCCGATCTCGTCCCTGCATGTGCAGAGATAGACGGCCACACCCTTGCGTGGCTTGTCCTTGCCCTTGGGCTGGATTGTCATGGTGTCCCTCCGCTCAACTGTGGTCAGTGGTTCCTTCAGCACGAGACGAACTCGACTCCCTGCTCCAGCTTCGCTCTCCTCAGCGCGTTGTAG
>JALHSX010000035.1 GCA_022865445.1 Thermoplasmata archaeon
GAGGTAGAAATCGAAGGACTCGAGATTGAGGTTGTTCTCCCGCATCTGCTCTACGAGGACGTTGTAGCGGTGTTCCCTCTGTCCTCCCGAGACTATCTCCTGCCCTTTGTAGTCCAAATCGAAATAGCCCGTGGTCTCTGGATCCTCGTCCGACCGTTTGGCGTAAAAAGTGCCTCTCTTGAGAGCGGTTGGAAACTCGGTGATGAAATAAAGTTCACAATTCTTCTCGCGCTTCATGGCCTCTCCGAGGGCCTTCTCGCCCTCCGTTCCGAGGTCATCGCCGTGTTCGATCCTAAGGCCGGAAGCCTTGACAATCTCGACCGCCTCCTTGTATTTCACGCGCGGGAAGGGGGTCATCGGCCGCTCGATCTTGACTCCCAGCTTCTGGAGCTCATCCTGCGCGCGGTCGCGCACGTGTTCCAGGCTGCTGACAACGATTCCTTCGGCTACCGCCATCACGTCCTCGGATGACTCTATGAACGCCATCTCCACATCGAGCGAGATGAACTCGGCTATATGCCTGATCGTGTCCGATGCCTCTGCCCTGTAGGCGTGGGCGATCTCGTAGATGCGGTCAAGGCCAGTCGCCATGAGGTTCTGTTTGTACAGTTGTGGGCTCTGGGCAAGATAAGCGCTTCTGTCAAAGTACTTGATCGGGAAGAGTGTCGAGCCGCCCTCCGCGCCCGCCGCAACGATCTTCGGGGTACTGACTTCGACGAATCCCTCGGACACGAGGAACCCTCGAATCCCCTCGATCGCCTTCGCTTCGATCTGGAATATCGCTCTGATCCCCTCCTTCCTCAGATCCAGGAAGCGATTGTTCAGGCGAGTGTCAAGATCTGCCCCGACCTTGTCAATGACCCCGAGCGGCAACGGCGTTTCCGCCTTGTTCAACAGAACTATGTTGTCGGGAAGTACCTCGAAGCCCGCCCTGGCCTCCTTGCTTTCCTTGACCGTGCCAGTCACAAGGAGAACAGACTCCCGTGACAGTGAAGCGACAAGGTCGAAGAGTTCCTTGCTCCTCTTCTTCAGAGTCGTGACTTGTATGACCCCGTCTCTGTCACGCAGCTGCAAGAAGGAGATGCCGCCCAGGTTCCTCAGATCCTGGACCCAACCGCCCACCGTGACCTGCTGGCCGAAGAGGGCCGACGTGATCTCCTTCGAGTATGTGATGTGTTGCCATTGCGGCAAGAAACTACACCTGTCCTGCGTAACCTAGTGGAGGGTAATAACTGTTTCTCGGACCCGGAACGCGCCCCTCGCATCCCTGCGAAAGTTAATCTCGGCGTAAGGCCAATCCCTCACAACCCGAGGACAGTGCCCCCATGGATCTTATGCTACTCGTCTATGTACTTCTCATCATTGCATTCGCCAAGGCGCTTGGTGAGGCGGTATCTCGGATCAACCAGCCGCCTATCGTGGGTGAGCTTCTCGCTGGGATCGTGCTTGGGCCGTTCATCCTTGGGAGGCTCTTCGTGGGTTTGCACGATATGTGGGAACCCGGGTCGAGGAGCACATTCATGGGACAGCTCGCGGACCTGGGGATGCTGTTCTTGATGCTATATGTCGGTCTCGAGTTCTCTCCCAAGCTGATCAAGGCATCCTCTTGGCTTGGCACCAGCATCGCGGCCGTCGGGATTGCCGTTCCAGCGGTGTTGGGAGTCGTGGTCGGATTAGCCTTCGACCTTGACGGCCTGACCCTCGCATTCATGGCGGTCGCAATGGCCGTAACAGCTCTGCCCGTCACCATCAGGATCCTCAAGGATATGGACGTCATCGGCACGAGGACCAGCGGCACCATAGTCAGCGCCGCGTTGATCACCGACATCCTGCTTCTGCTCGTTCTCGCGATCATCATCGGGGCGTGGGAGGGCTCGGCGACATGGTCCACTGCAGTCTACATCGCAGTTGGTTTCGCGTTGTTCTTCGTTTTCGCGCTGCTCGTCGGCCGTTTGATCGTGCCGCACCTTTACAGGCTCTTGAGATGGATGCGGACTGGCGAGGCGGCGTTCGCGGTGGCCGTCGGCATGGCGATGCTGTTCGCCATCGCTGCAGAACGGGTAGGTCTTCCAGGAGTCATCGGTGCGTTCATAGCCGGTCTCCTATTGCGTGAGACAGGCAGGGGCCTCAAGGTGTGGACGAGGGTTGAGGGGATACTGTCCGGAGTCACGCTTGGGTTCCTCGCCCCGATATTCTTCGTCTTGATCGGATTCTCGGTCAAGTTCGAGCTCGTGGCGGAGCATCTTCTGCTTTTCGTCGCAATCCTTCTGGTCGCATTGGTGGGGAAGGTAGGAGGCACTTTCTTGGTAGCCAAGCTAGGCGGTTTGAGCACCAACGAGTCCATGGCCATCGGTTCGATGATGATGGGAAAAGGCGCGATGGAGCTTGTCTTCGCCCAGATCGCTCTCGAGGTCGGACTGTTCGCCGGAAGGGAGTACTTGTTCTCCTTGCTCGTCCTCATGGCGTTCATATCCACAATCCTTGCGCCAGTGTTCTTCAAGCTCTACTACAACAGGGGCGTGGTCGCAGGGGAGATATCAACGCAGAGACCGGTGATGCATGAGGCCTATGGGGACATTGGCTTGTCTCCCTAAACCGGAAAGGGTCTCAGGCGGGCTCGCGACCTTTCCTGTTGGCGATCGCGATCCCTGCCACGATGATCAGGCCACAGAACGCCGTCCAAGTGGCGACTCCCTCGCCTCGTATGGCCCACGCGAACAGAGACGCGAACACTGGCATGAGATATATGAAGAACGCCATCCGCGAGACCTCCTCGTGTTCGAGGGAGCTGAGATAGAGTACCGATGACACCCCAGCGCATAGGAATCCTAGCACAGCGATGTTCAGGATGGAGTGTTGGTTGAATTCCATCCTCAGTCCCTGCTCGAAGGGAACGGCAATCCCAAGAAGGACAGTTCCGAACAGCAGGGACAGTCCGATGACTAGCACAGGCGGGTTCCTGGCAATCATGTTCTTGGCTGAGACCCAGGCAAGGCCGTAGGAAGTCGCAGATATCAGGATGAGAACGTTGCTGACGAAATCCTGATTCTTGAAAGAGATCCCTCCGCTGGCGACAAGCAGTATCGTCCCGGCCAAGGCGACAACGGTCCCGAGCGTCTTCATCCTAGTAAGTCCCTCTTTCAGCAGCAGGACGGCGAAGACCAGGGTCATCACGGGACCAGATGATTGGATGACGGATGCGATCGAAGATGTCCCGTGCTGGAGGCCCAAGTTCTGCGCCACATTGGGTATTGCGACATATAGAATCCCAAGGATGAGCAGTGGTTTCCATTCGGCCTTGGTTGTCTGAACTATCCTCGCCCACGGATACTTGATGCTGATGACCACTAGCATGAGCGCCGATGCCAGGAGGAATCGGACAAAGCCCAGCAGGACAGGAGAGAAATCGACAAGTCCTTCCTGGATGAGAGGAAAAGCCAGTCCCCACAATGCCACAGCTGAGATGGCCGATGCAGACGTCATCAACGCACTCTTAGGCAGGGACATCCTCTCTGGGCCATGACGACCTAGGATTTGAGTCTTCTTAGGGCGTCACCAATCAATTGCTCGAGTTGTCCTTGGGTTGCCTCTTCTTGGTCAGGATCTCGAGCCTCCTGCCTTCGTCATACAGAGATCTGACAGCCTTCGCCGCTCTCATCGCTGACGGGTAAACCGGAATGTTCTTGACCCTGAGCTCCTGAACGACCTCATCCACTTCGGGCCCACCCACCCAGCACGCGACTATGGGCTTCTTGAGGTTCCTCTTCTCCTCGACGAGCTTGATCACGGCCCCGACATATTCTCTTGGTCTGGCGATCCCTGCATGGACGCATGTCATGATCAGAGCGTCAACGTTCGGATCAGAGAGCATTATGCTTCCGGTAGCGTGGTATCTGTGGAACCTTGCATCTCCGGCGACGTCCAACGGGTTGCGCGCGGTCGTGATCGAGGGGAGATGCGGCAGCAATGCCTCGACCGTCTTCTTCGCGAGATTGGGCACTTTGAGACCTATGGACTCGCACCAGTCAGCTATCATGATGCCCGCTCCTCCGCCGTTCGATATTATCCCGACCTTGTTGCTGAGAGTCGGCGGCTGATAGGCCAATGCGCGGGCGAAATCGAAGAGTTCTATCACATCGTACGCTCTTTGGATATGCACCTGCTTGAATGCAGAATCGTACACCGCGTCGGAGCCGCTCAAGGACCCAGTATGTGTCGAAGCGGCGGCCGAACCTGCTGGCGTCCTTCCCGCTTTGATTGCCACGATCGGTTTCTGACATCTGCGCGCAGAGTCCAGGAACTTCTTGCCGTCCTTGATCCCCTCGATGTACATCGCTATGACCTTCGTCGACGGGTCGTTGTCCAGGTAGTCAATGAGGTCAGCGTCGTCGACGTCAGCCTTGTTGCCAACGCTGATCACTCTCGAGAGACCGATGTGCTCCCCGTTGGCGTAGTAGATCATGCCGATGCAAAGCGCACCGCTCTGGCTGATGAGGGCGATCTCGCCCGGCCTCGGCATTCCGAAGACGAACGCCGCATCCAGGTTGTCGATCGGGTCCTTGTATCCAAGGGTGTTTGGACCGATGAGTCTCATGCCGCCTTTCCGGGCGATCTGAAGGACCTCTTCCTCGAGCAGCTTTCCCTTCTCGCCTGTCTCACCGAACCCCGATGAGATCACGATCACGCCCTTCACTTTCTTCTTCGCGCACTCGGTCATGACCTTCGGCACGAACTCGGCGGGGACCGCGATGATCGCGAGATCGATGTCGTCCTTCACCGCTAGCACGCTGGGCTGTGTCTTCAGGCCCATTATCATCGGCGTTTCCGGGTTGATGGGGTAGACCTTACCTGTGTAGCCTTGGACGAGTATGTTCTGAAGAATCTCGTATCCGATCTTCATAGGGCTTCGGGAGGCACCGATGACAGCAATTGACTTCGGCGAGAATATGGGTTTCAGGTCTTCAACGGTTCCCATGAGTATTTCACTCGCGGTCGGAAAAGAGCCCTATGCTCGTTTAAGCCTTTCCACAGAACACTGTATCGTGTCAAGAACCATCGACAGCGCTCATCCTGTCGTTCATAGCTTCTTGGTGCTGGTCGGTACGCCAGACATTTCTTGCCTCTTCAAGATGTTCGGAAACGGTTATTATATGGTAAGAGTCTTATCAGCCGCATCAAGATCAGTTCCGATCTACCACTCACGGAGGAAACTGAAATGCCAGAAAAAGTGACAGTATCACTTATCAAAGCGGACGTTGGATCGATCGCCGGGCACTCGAGGCCGCACCCGAGGATGATGGAGGTCGCCTCCGAGATGCTCGGGAAGGCCGTCAGGGATGGCCTCCTGAACGACTACTACGTCACGAGATGCGGAGACGACATGCAGCTTCTGATGACTCACAGGAAGGGCGAGAATAACAGGGAGGTCCATGAGCTAGCATGGAACGCGTTCATGGCCGCCGCGAACGAAGCGAAGAAGATGCACTTGTATGCCGCGGGGCAGGACCTGCTTTCCGATGCCTTCTCTGGGAATGTGAGAGGGCAAGGCCCAGGAGCGGCAGAGATGGAGTTCGAGGAGAGACCCACCGAACCTATGCTTGTGTTCATGGCCGACAAGTGCGGCCCATCCGCCTATTCGCTTCCGATATCGAAGATCTTCATGGACCCGTTCACTACTACCGGCCTCGTGATAGATCCCAGAGCCCACCTCGGCTACGATATCGAGATTGTGGACGTCGTCGACCACAAGAAGGTCTTGATGAGTTCCCCCGCCGAGCTCTATGACATTCTGGCCCTTCTTGGAGACACGACCAGATATGCGGTCAAGCGGGTCATCCACCGTTCGGTCGGCATAGCAGCAGTCGTCTCGACCGAGAAGCTGAACATCCTCGCTGGCAAGTATGTTGGAAAGGACGACCCCGTGATGTTGGTCAGGTGCCAATCAGGCCTTCCCGCAGTCGGAGAGGTCCTCCAGCCTTTCGCATTCCCGCAGTTGGTGGCCGGCTGGATGCGCGGTTCTCACTATGGCGCGTGGTACCCCTGCGCCGTCGATCAGTCCGACCCGACCTACCACGATGGTCCGCCGCGGGTCTGCTCCCTCGGAATCCAGATTACGAACGGTAAGATACAAGGTTGCGAAGCGCCGGGCTCGAAACCGGGAGACCACAAACCGATAGACTACTTCGCGGGTAGAGAGTGGGACATTGTGAGGAACAAGGCCATGGAGATATCGATCTACATGAGAGGGCACGGTCCATTCATGCCAGGCATCGTGTCCCCAGAGGAACTGGAGTACACCACTCGCCCGGACATATTGAAGAAATTAGAGCCGAGGATGCAGCCTCTGTGACGAGGTCGTGAACTTTGCCCATCCGAAAACCAGTGATCGTGGTCAACTTCAAGACATACCCCGAAGCGAGCGGCCCGGGAGCACTTGCTCTTGCGAAGCTCTGCGCTCAGATATCATCTGAGACCGGGGCACAATTGATTGTGGCACCCCCGATGCTTGACCTCGCCATCGTGGCATCGGCGGTGAAGATACCGGTCTACGCGCAGCATGTCGACAGCGTGCAATCAGGCAGCACAACTGGACACGTCACGGTCGAGAACGCGAAAGCCTCTGGCGCGCTGGGAACCCTCGTGAACCATTCGGAGAGGAGGATCAAGATATCCGAGATCCATGAGATCATCGACAGGTCTAGGAGAGCCGGTCTCGCGACCATAGTCTGCACCAACAACCTCGCTGTGAGCAGGGCTTGTGCGGCCATGGAACCCGATTTCGTCGCGATCGAACCTCCTGAGCTCATAGGCGGGGACGTGTCTGTCACGACTGCAAACCCGAAAATAATCGCTGACACCGTGTTGGCGATCAAAGGGATCAGCAAGTCCGTTGGCGTGCTCTGCGGTGCGGGAGTCAAGAACGGTCACGACGTCGCCAAAGCGCTCGAGCTAGGGACCGATGGCGTCCTTCTGGCAAGTGGAGTCGTCAAGGCTAAGGACCGCAGGGCAGTCCTGCTGGACCTGGTCTCCGGCCTCAAGGGCTGAGGAAGCCTACTTGTAGCGCACTCAGTCTTCTCCCCTCGGTTATCTCAGCTGGTCGATGCGGCGCGGATGCGTTCTGGCGGTGTCATCGGCCTTGCTCTTCATGTCGATCGCGTTCGCGCCGTGTCACTTCCTCTCATCCGACCGAGCTGGTGCCGAAGCGGTCCCAGCCGAAGCATCAATTCTGATATCGGAGTTCTATCCATGCGGTCTCCGTGACGACGAGTACGTGAAGCTGAAAAGTGCAACGCAGGTACCTGTCAATCTCAGGAATTGGAGCCTGACAGATGGTGAAGGCGTGTTACGCTTCTGTCAGGATCAATGGCTCCAGCCCTCCGCAAGCATGACCATCTCGATGAACTCGAGCTCTTACTTCTCGGCCTATGGTGTATATCCGGATATTTCGACGAACGACCCGAGGACACAACGGAATGTCTCGCTCAACGGGAGCTGGCGCCTGTCGGATGCAGGCGATTCCCTCGCGCTCCTAGATTCTAACGGCATAGTTGTCGATTTTGTCGTGTATGGAAATTGCAGCGATACCTCCCGATACTGGAATGGTCCTCCCGTCCCAGCCCTGAGGAAGGGCGAGGTGGGCAAGAGGATAGCGACTGGCCTTTCTTACCAGGACACGAACAGCCGGGTGGACTG
The DNA here is from genome assembly GCA_022865445.1 of Thermoplasmata archaeon. GTDB lineage: Archaea > Thermoplasmatota > Thermoplasmata > UBA10834 > UBA10834 > COMBO-56-21. The sequence continues at coordinate 7,693 of JALHSX010000035.1, forward strand.
GCAGCCTTTCAGGGAGTACAGATATGGTTACACAGAATTTGAGCCGCTGGAAACGACGGTGGCGCCTGGCGCATTGACCTCTTTCGTCAGCCCTGATTGCTCTTTGGAGGTCGTGACAGAAACGCTCAACTCGGCCCGTTCGAGCATAAGACTCTGCGCCTATGAGTTGGACTCAGTTGCTGTGTCCACATCTCTCTTGCAGGCGGCGGCGAGAGGAGTGAGTGTTCATGTGCTGCTCGACGGTGCGCCCGCAGGAGGAATAAGCAAGCGCGAGACAATCTGCGCGTCAGTCCTGGTGGCAGGAGGAGTGCATGTGGACATGCTCAACGGGAATCTCAGCATTAAGATCGTGCAGCATATTGGGCCATTGCACGCGAAGTATGTGGTTGTGGATTCTAGAGTTTCAATAGTGCTCTCCGAGAATTTCGTCGAGAGCGGCCTCCCTGTCGACAAGCTATGCGGAAACAGGGGATGGGGGGTCAAGATCGAGGACTTGAATGTCGCGAGATACCTCGCTGATCTATTCGACTCGGACTCTCGAGCATCGCGGGGCGACGTCCTCGAATGGAAGACGGATGCTCGTTTCGATGCCCATGCAGTTCTGCCAGCAAGCCCACAAGTCAATCATACGATGGGAATACTGCGTCCTCTTCGCTCGACGTGCGAGTCACGGATAAAGCTGGTCCCTTCCCCCGATGGATCATTGGTTGCTCCGTTTGCCGGGTCAATCCTCTCCTCCGCATCCTCGATCAAGACGGAACAGTTTCAGGTGGATCTACTGTGGGACACACGATGGGATAAGCCTCCTCGCCTCAGCCCGTTGCTCGAGGCCCTTGAGGTCGCGATGTCGCGTGGCGCCAGCGTCGAGATGCTTCTGGATCCCACATGGTTCAACTTGGAGACGAATTCGGATGTGGTCGCTCACATGGCCTCGAACGCGCTGAACGGGAGCTGGGCGGGGGAGTTCAAGTTGTTGGACCCTTCGAGCCCGGTGACTGTGTTGCACAACAAGGGCGCGGTGATCGATGGTAGACGCGTATTGATATCCAGCAACAACTGGGGATACTCGTCCTTTGCCCGGAATAGAGAGCTCGCTGCTATTCTGGAATCGAATGAGCTGGCGACCTATTTCTCGAGGGCGTTCGGTCTCGATTGGACGCCGGATGACACTGCTCCAAATGCGGATGCGGGAGAGGATCAGACGGTCGGGCTTGGAGAGCAGGTACGATTGGATGCGGGAGGCTCGAGCGATGACCGGGTTATCGCTCACTGGGCTTGGGATATCGATGAGGACGGGGAGGCGGAGTGCACAACTGAGCAAGCTCGGTTCTTTGTCACAAGGCCAGGACGGATAGAAATCTCCCTGACAGTCGAGGATGCTTGGGGCAACAAGGGGTACGACACAGTTACGATCGAAATCCTATCGGATGGCAGCCCCACTTCCTACAGTGGCGATTCAGTAGGTAGATTCGGAGTGTTGATTTCTATTGTGGGTGGCTCTATCGGCCTTCTGGTAGGAGCGCTCGTCGCCAGGCATCAACATCGATCAATTCGCAAACTTAATCATCCGAAACGAGATTGACATCGCCGTCATGATAGTCACCAGGCCGTTCTCCCCGACCGATATTCCGTTCATAACGAAGATCGTGAAGAAGTCGCTGGGCGAGACATATCCTCCATCGCTCTACCTGACGGTCCATAACCTCTGGCGAGAAGGTTTCCTCGTCGTTCAGGACGACGGTGACATCGTCGGATTCGTGGCGACAGTTCCTTCCGGTCCGAAGGTCGCTCGAGTATTGATGCTCGCCATCCTCCAAGAGAAGAGAAAGAGGTCGCTCGGCCGGACGCTCATGGACGAACTGTGTTCGAGCTGTCTCGCGAAGGGATTCGACACCGTGATCCTGGAAGTGAGGAAGAGCAACAAGGATGCGATTGCCTTCTACGAACGGCAGGGTTTCTCCCTCTACGGAGAAATAAGAGAATTCTACACGAACGGCGAGGGCGCCTACAAGATGATGAAGGTCCTTCAGACATAGGCGGAATGCTCAGCTGTATCCGCGCTTGTCGTCATGGACGTGGTAGTTCCAGTAGTGGTATGGCGATGACTCCTTCTCCGATGTGCTGACATCTGAGGCGACACCGCCCATATAGCTCCCGTATCTCTCCTTTATCTGCTCCTCTACGGGGCGTGCCCGCTTGAGAGCATCTTTGATGTGCTTCGCTTCGATAAGCGTGGCATTCTCAATGACTGCAACATCACCCGCGGCTCTCACGAGTCCGCCAAGCTCCCTAAGCCTAAGGGTCAGCGACTTGTCCTTGTTGTCGATGGTCTTCGCCCTCTTCTTGGCCTCTTCTATGATCAGCTCGACCGCCTCCCTGCTCGCGTGCGGGATTCTCGCGTCCATCACGATCTCCTGAGCGACGAACTGCGTGAGCTTGAACCTGTTCTCTTCTGTGTCCGGCATGACGGTCTCGACCAGCACCTCGTAGCCTCCGCCGTTGATCCTCGACCTGAGAGGGGACATTATGTGGGGCAGATCCTGTATGTTGCAGGCGCCGACGAATATGAAGTCACATGGAACGTTATCCACCCGCACGCTGGCGCCAGCGCTCTGCGGGTTCCTGCCTGCGATCGGGAAGCGCTTTTCCTGCATTCCCGTCAATATGAATCTCTGCAGATGGCCCAAGAGTGGTAGCTCATCGACGAACAAGACGCCTTGGTGGGCACTGTGGATGGCGCCGGCAACGACTCGATCGTAGGGCTGAGTCCCGAGCTGAGGATGGCCGCCGTAGGGATCGTGCCTTACGTCGCCCAGAAGCTCGACCTCACTTGCACCAGTTGCCAGAACGAACGGATTCCTATCGATAGGTACGATGACTTTCTTCGGACTCTCCTTCTCGAGCTCGCGCCGTTTCTCGAGAGCTTGCTGGTCCAGAACCTTGATCATTTCGCCGGCCCGCTCGAAAACGACCACCTCCTCCTTGCCGAACCTTTTCCTGGTCGTCGTGACGCGCTCCCTACCTGCCATCTGCCCCATCGTTACTTCGACAAGGCCGCCCAGCAGGTCTCCGAACGGGTTGTTCGGCGTGGAGCGGACCTGAGCGATTTTCGCCCTCGCGCATTTTGGGCAGAAGCTGTCTTTCGGAGAGGAATAGGTCCCGCAGCTCGCGCATCGGTATCCCAGGCGCTCAGCAACATTGACGGGAGCCTCCTTCGGATCGATGAACTCCCCCTCTGCGTAGCCTTTGGATTCGAGTTCCTTCGTGACCTCATCGAATCCCTTGACCTCGACGAGCGGTCTCTCAGGGTTCTCCGGATTGTGGACCACCCTGATCTCCTCCGTTGGCCGGCTGAGATGGAGGGACAGCGCCTGCGCTATCATTGATTTCCCTGTTCCAGGAGGTCCTACCAGGAGAAAGTGGCGTCTCTGGGACGCCGCTATCCTGGCCAGTCTGACCGCTTCGTCCTGTCCGATGACTCTCTGCAGCGGGTCAGATGAGATCTTGATGTCCTCGGTGGTCTCCAATTCGTCAAGGAGCCTTGGAGATTTCTCTGAATGCTCGTCTTCCTTGGGCATTTCGGTCACGATGTTCAGCTGAGGTCCTCTTTCGTCAGCACCTCGACGCTCGTCGGGAGCTTGGCGATGTTACCCAGTTTAACACCGACTACCGTACTGATATTCTTTTCCACAGCGATATCGAGGACACGCTGAGTGATTATCCCATCAAGGATGACCGCAGTCACGGCCTCGGAGGTTTCCTTGAGAGTGTCCGCAAGCGTGCTCACATGGACTTCCTTGAGCACATTCCCGGTCGAGTTGAGCAACTTGGCCTTCGATGAGTTGCTGAGCTCCTCCAACACGGATTTGTATCTTGCCTGTTCAGGGGAGAACCTCCTCACTGCCTTCTCTTCGACAGGCCGGGGCAGTGGCTTCTGTTCCCTTTCCCGGACGTGTCTTCCTCTATCATCTTCACGCCTGTTGCGGTCACCACGCTCTTCCTCGCGTCTGACCTCTTTTTGACCATTCTTGGGTGCCCCAGAAGGTATGTTGAGCATTTCTGCAAACTGGTCTGCGGGGGCTTTGTTCCTCAAGCACTTGACGATCTGCTTCTGCGTGAGTTCCTCGACTTCTTGTCCCGCAGGGGCTCTCGCGACGAAGTCGACCTCAGCCACTTGCAGCAACTCTCTGAGGATCAGCTCGCCGCCTCGATCTCCATCGACAAAGGCTGTCACGACCTTCTCCTTGGACAGGTCGACGATCGTCTGAGGCACGTTGGTCCCCTCGACGGCTATTACGTTCTTGATGCCGTACTTGAGAAGGTTCAGAACATCCGAGCGTCCCTCGACCACGATGATCGCATCCGAGTCCTCGATGTTCGGACCAGCTGGCAGCCTCTCTTTGCCGTAGTGCATGACCTCTTCGATCTGTACGGATTGTCTCACGGAGTCCGCAAGATCGACCCCGCTCACCTTCGATGCCTTGAGCAGTTCGGTGAGCAGTTGCTTCGCGCGCTCGACGATCTTGTTCCGCTTGGAGACCCTGACATCCTCGATCTTCTCGATGGTTATCCTTGCCTTGCACGGACCTACCCTGTCGATAGTCTCCAGGGACGACGCAAGTATCGCCGTCTCAACTTGGTCGAGGCTAGAAGGAACATAGACTATTCCCTCAGACTTGCCCTTGCTAGAGCTCACTTCGACTTCGATTCTTCCAATCCTGCCACTCTTCTGAAGGTCCCTCAGATCCAGCTCATCGCCTAGAAGGCCTTCAGTCTGTCCAAAGATAGCACCTACGATGTCCGGCTTCTCGACAATCCCATCCGTCGAGAGCTTCGCGGAGATCAGGTACTTCGTTGTACTTGGGTCAATATCCATTTTGTTCACTTCCTTTCGCGAAAAACAGCTCCGTCAACCTGCTCCTGTCAGCTTGCTGGGACTGCCGTTTCCAGCCTCGGCCCACCAGCCGACGGGGGTTGACAGACATCTAGCCCATGAGGATCTGGCCACTGCCGCGAGGCAGTCCCACATCCTTTGACATTCACTTGATTATAGGATGATATGTCAGATGAAGTTTGATGCGCTGTTCTTCGGCACTACTAATACGCAGGTCGATAAATACTTTTCCTCATTTGCGATAATAATTGTCCTTCTTATAGCCAGTGATTCCGTGATTCACCCTCCGGACACGACAGATATCAGTTTCAGCTCGTCGCCGTCTTCGAGCTTCTCATCCAACGGCAACGGCTCGTCGTTCCTGACGGGGATCCACTGGTCCGGGTAGAGTCCGAGCGCTCTGATGGCTTGCTCGACGGAGGAACCTTTCTCGAGTTTGATGCGCCTCGTCTCCTTTCTCGTCGGGAGCAGGTGAATGGTTACTATCATCGCACGACCGTTCGCTCGAATGGGCTCGTCCATATTTACCCTTTCTTTGTCTTCGGAGCCTCTCATTGGTCGTGCCCAATCCGGCTCTGACAGAAGCAGGTCGATTGAAAACGCCAAATACTTGACCGATAATGCATGAGGGACAATCCAGCACACTGCCGAGGTAGCTAAGCTCGGTTTAAAGCGATAGCCTCGAGAGCTATTGGTGCTTGTCACCACGGGAGTTCAAATCTCCCCCTCGGCGCTGGTCTCGTACATCGTAGACCGCCTGGCGAATGCTAGGGGTTAATATCGAGCCGCACCATTCAGCACTCGCGCCATGACAGCCAAGAAGATGCTCATGATCGTATGCGACGGCCTCTCCGACAGGCCAGTGAGAGAGTTGGACAACAAGACCCCCCTTCAATTCGCGAAGAAGCCCGCAATGGATGCACTCTCAAGGCACGGTGTCAACGGCACCATGGACGTTGTTGGACCTGGTGTCATCCCTGGAAGCGACACTGCGCATCTCGCCCTCTTTGGATATGACCCGTACGCGGTCTACACCGGGCGTGGCCCGCTCGAAGCAGCGGGTGCGGGCGTCGCTCTGGATAGAGGTGACGTTGCTTTCAGATGCAACTTCGCCACTGTTGACAAGAACGGCATGATCACGGACAGACGGGCTGGGCGCATCAAGTCCGGGACCGACGAACTGGCCAGGGCGATAACTGGTATGGAAATCGACGGTGTCGAGATCATATTCAAGGAAGGATCGGAGCACAGGGGTGTTCTCGTCCTCAAGGGAAAGGGCCTGGACCATAGGGTCTCGGATATCGACCCTCACCGCGAGGGCCGTGTCCTGGAATCAAGGCCCCTGTCGCCAAAGGCGGAGAAGACGGCGAAGGTAGTGAACCAGTTCGTGAAGAACTCCTCAGCGATACTCGCAGCCAGTCGTGTCAACATGCAGAGGGTGAAAGATGGACTCCCTCCAGCGAACATCATCCTTCCGAGGGGAGCGGGCAGCACTAGAGCGCTCGAACCTTTGACCGACCGCTATGGAATCACTTGTGCCGCAGTCGCGGGCGTGACACTTGTGAAGGGAATCTGCCGCATCGTGGGCATGGATGTGCCTGATGTCGCCGGGGCGACGGGAGGTCTGGATACGGACTACAAGGCGAAGGCCGACGCCGCTCTCAGACTGCTGCAGAACCACGACTTCGTTTTCGTGAACGTCAAAGCGGGCGATATCGCCGGCCACGATGGCGATTTCCGAATGAAGGTTCGCGTGGTAGAGAGCATCGACATGATGCTGGGCATCATGCTGAAGGACATGAAGGAGGATGTCGTCGTTGCCTTGACCTGCGATCATTCGACGCCCGTCGTTGTCAAGGAGCACAGCGCAGACCCTGTCCCGATCGCAATCTCGGGAGGCGGCGCTCGCGTTGACGGAGTGCGCGAGTTCGACGAGATATCATGCGCCTCTGGTGCTCTCGGAAGAATGAGGGGCATGGACTTGATGCCAACGATGTTGGGAATGGCGGACCGCGCGAGAAAATTCGGAGCTTAGTGTGACCTGAAGTTTCAGGTCCCCTTCAGGGTCTTGTTGATCTGGTCTTCCATCACGTGACCCACGACTTTCACATCGGCCTTCTGGACGCCCTTGAGATCCTCCAGCCTCCGCTTGATGTTATGTGCGAGCTGAATGCCCAGAGGACAGAACGGGGATGTGGGTCTGAAAGTCAGGCTCACCGATTTGCCTGTCACCTTGAGGTCGGAAATCAATCCCATATCGTAGACGCTCAAGTTGGTGTGCGGATCGATGATCTCTTTGAGCATCAATATGACATCTTTCTCTGTCGGCATCTTGTGATCGCCTGCTCCCTTCTGCTGGGCCCTTTGTTGTCGTACCTTTCAAGCTCTAGATTAAGTTAACGCATTTGTCTTCTGGTCGTCAGATGGAGTGTCTCTGCTTCTTGAAGTAGTCTAGGACGATTTTCCTCTGTCCTTTTCGCAGTATCTCGGACAATGTCGACGGGGATACTTCGAACATGCGCGCCAGCTCTCTGAGGCTTATCCTCTTCGGGTAGTCGAAGTAGCCTCTGTCAAAAGCCACATGGGTGATCTTGTCCTGCCGGTCGGTCAGGCTCTCTTTGTCGTCAATCTTGGTAAGCTTGATGAGCTCCGCCTCGACGCTCTTGCTCTTGAGGTGGTCGAGTATTCCCTTGAGGACTTCCTTCTCGCTCAGAACCAGGGTCCACTCGACCTTTCCTCCGCTCTTCGTCTCAGCGGATATCAGGAAAACATCCGAATCGGTGAGGATCCTGCAGATGTCGCATCTCGAGGTGGTGACAGCGCCAATCACCTTGCCCTTCTCCGTGATAGTTGTGTCCACCTTGGAGACTAGGGGGTTCTTCCTGATGTCTTTCAGGACCTCCTCCATTATGTCCTGAGGCCCTGAGATCTCGACGAGGTCCTTGACTCCTCTGTCGGAGTATGGCACCCTCTCGATCACCTTGATGCTCACTGGATGTTTCTCAGGGATTTCGCTCATCCAGTTCTTAGGGATCTTGAGAGATATGACTGCTTCCATCATCGACTGACACCGCCCCCCGAACCGAAGACGAACAGTTGGAACTGAGTCGTGCATATATCTACTTTAAGGTGCGCCAAGAATCGATTGGGTTGGGGTGTTTGTACTTTCGCTTGTCCCATCCTCCTCCTTATCTATCCTCTTTGAGTTTACGAGCCAGGATGGATCTATCTTCTTTCAGCCGCTCAAATGCCATGGTCGATAGCTCATCCATTTTCGACGAACTGCTAACACTTGATGGTGTTTCGGCTAGATCCTCGAGATGCGTCTACTGCAAAGGTTCGAAGATGCTCTGCGGCAAGGAGAGATGCTCTGTCGTAGCGCGATTCTACTCCGCGTCCAAGACAAGGTCTCAGATTGACACCACCACTTTGGAAGGTTCCTGCCCACCGAGCGTTTTCGTCGGGAGAATGGGATATCCAGATGTCGCCATAGGACCGATGATCCCACCCGTCCATGGTGATACATCCCTCCTCGACACACCGGAGAGATGGGTCGGGCTGCCCATTGACGACATCATCGATTTCAGGTCGACCCTCGTGAGGGGAATGCACAGGGTGAACGTCGGCGATGTCGAGAACCCGAACAAGCTCGTCACGAAGACCAGGGATCTTGCACTTGCCCGCAATCCTCCTGAGGTGATCGCCGAGTTCCTGAGAAAACCGACTGGCAGGCTGACAGTCGATGACGACGTCCAGCCATTTGGCCCATCAGCACCTCTGAGCAAGTTCGATGTCTCCAACTGCAGGTTCGACAACAGACTCGAGAAAGCATTCTTTGACACGGACATGAGGGCGCGTGACGCTCTGGTTACATTGTACAATCAAGGGACTCTGGTGTCCCAGATACAGCGCGCGTTCAGCATCGGGGCCTTCGGGGTCGGCAAGCGCAGACGTTTCGTGCCAACCCGTTGGAGCATCACGGCCGTGGATTCCAACCTCGGCCTGCACATGCTCGAGACGACGAAAACCTACCCGACCATCAACGAATATCGAATCTACGAAACCACTAGCCTGGACAACCGCTGGGCGATAATGATGATGCCTACGTCTTGGAGATATGAACTCATAGAGGCTTGGTATCCCAAAACTGCATGGAATCCTAACAGCGACAGGATCGCCATCATGTCCGATTGGGAGTTCTTCGACGGAAGGACGACCTATGCAAGCATAGGAGGCTGCTACTACGCTGCCAGACTCGCGGTCAATGAACTGCTGCAGAGGGAACGCAGACAGGCCGGAGTGTCAATCATGCGAGAGGCACACCCAGGATACATCCTGCCCGTGGGTGTCTGGAACGTCAGGGAGAATGTTCGCGCGGCCCTGAGGACGACCCCGAAACGATTCGCGACCCTTAGGGAAGCATTGACGCACGTCTCCACAATCATGGACATACCTGTCTCGAGATGGATTAAGAACAGTGCCATTCTCAAGGACGCTCTCTATCAGAAGCGTGTTGACGACCTCTGGATGTGAGATGGTGGCCGTCAGGTTGGTTGAGTGCAAGAGCGCAATCTCTCGCTCAAGGCTGCCAGGCTTGGACTGGGCCATCAACCCGTACCGAGGGTGCGCGCATGCTTGTCGATACTGCTATGCGCAGGATGTGACCAGGTTCGAGATGGACAAGGACTGGGGAAGTGTAATCGAGGCGAAGATCAACATCGTGTCAAGGCTGAAGAAGGAGCTCGAGAAGGGGACTGAGGGAGTCTACGGCATAGGAACGGTGACAGATCCCTATCAGCCCGCCGAGAGAGAGTACGAGCTTACGAGAGGATGCTTGGTCCTTCTGAAACGGGCGAATGCGAGGGTGAGCATCCTCACCAAGTCCGACCTGGTCCTTCGCGACCTGGACGTTCTGGCTGGTTGGGAGGGCGCTGAGGTAGGAATTAGCATAGGCTGCCCCGACGACGATGTTGCGGCGATCACTGAACCAGGTGCGTGCCCTCCCAGCCGACGGTTCGAGACCTTGGCGGAACTCTCAAGAGCCGACATATCGAGCTACCTAATGGCCGCTCCTATCCTTCCCGGTGTCTGCGATTCAGAAGAGTCGCTCAAGGATTTGGTCGCCAGGGCCGGCGGCGTCGGCGTGCGCAAGATCATTTGGGACGTCTTCAACCCCAGACCATTGGCGACATCTCGCCTCAGCCGTGCATTGACCTCGCGTGGACTAGCTGCTTATCCGCGGCACAAAGGGGAACGAATCGCTGCTATGCGCTTGGTCCTGAATCGCGAGTGCTCGTCACGCAGGATCGAGTTCGCGGATGCCTTCTGAGCGCTGAAAAGAAAGAGATTCTGGAAGGGGTTTCGGGGTTTCGCGTCTTGGAGTTCCGAGGATCATCCTCTGAACGGTGATTGGACAATCACATCCAACGTTGGTTTGTAGATCAACGTCACGGTGTAATCCCTTGCTGGGTTGAACTTCCCGCCACTCGTTGTGAACGTGAAGTAGTCTGTCAGATTCGTCAACCCGTTGCCAGCGAGATCGGTCACGTTCAGGAACACGGTCAGCGAACCCAAAGTCATTGGACCAAACTCAGTCGTGTTGGCCACGCCGCCATTCAGGCCGCCCACTTCGAGTGACCAATTCACCATCTCCGTGCCATCAGTCAGATGCACGGTCACGTTGTCCCAGGAGAGGGCGCCGGTCGGCTCGCTGCATGTCCATTTGATTCCCACGCCACCGGGCAAGTTGGTACGCCCAATCGTCATTGTTGGTGCCGCGGGTATGATGGGAATGACTGCGCTTGCGTTCTTTGCAGCGCCATTGTATGTGGCTGTCACGTTCAACCAGGCAGTTCCCGTGATGTTCGCTGTGAGATTCACGGACGGTCCTGTGGTTGAATTGAGCGTGTAGTTGACCGTCGGAATTCCCTCCAACGTCCACGAATATACCAGTCCAAGAATCGGGTCTCCGAGTGAGTCTATCGCGCTCGAAGTGAAGATTTGCACCCGATCATAGACGAGGGTTATCGCCGAAGGTTCTACCGAGACCGACGCGAGCGTCGGCGGGTTGATTGTGAGTTGGACTGATGTGTTGCTTGTGTACGATATCTCGTCGACGACATAGGTTACGTCGCATGTGATGAGCCCATCTCCAGCAACGCGACCAGCAGTGAAAGTCGTCTCACGCTGCGCTGTACTGGAAAATGAGCCCAACGCGGAGTCGTTGACCTGCCATAGGTACTGAACGTCCGAAGAGCCATCGATCGATTCTCCGTTCCAAGTGGTGTTTGCCCACATAGACACAATCGAACCGGCGGCAACGCCATCAACATCTGGATGCACTTCTACAGCTAGATTCGTATCTTCCTCTTCGCCTTTGTACATCGAGTAGGACACTGCCGCTAGGACGACCAGCACTATGACCGCAACAGGGAACAGCAGCATTATCGGGTCGATTTTGCGACCAGACCACGCGCTCCTTCCCTTTGGCTCTTTAGCTTCCATCGATCCTTCTGGGCTCTTTTGCTGTTCCATGATACCTCATCCTCCGTTTCGCTATTCTCGGCTCAAAACAGTCTGCCTGACCATTAGACCGGGACTATTTGATGCTATCCAGTAATTTCGCATCTTATGCACCAACATAGGCATTGGACCATGGCATAACGATTATATAGAAGCTCTAGTATATTCGAGTTCTGGAGGCATAATTAATGTTGGGAGGCCAATCCGTAATAGTACTCCGAGAAGGGACGGAATCGACGAAGGGCAAGACTGCACACAGCAACAACATAATGGCAGCTAGAGCCGTCGCCGACGCCGTTAGAAGCACCCTGGGTCCGAAGGGCATGGACAAGATGCTCGTGGACAGCATGGGTGATATCGTGATCACCAATGACGGTGCAACGATACTGAAGGAACTGGATATTGAACACCCC
>JALHSX010000222.1 GCA_022865445.1 Thermoplasmata archaeon
GACTATCTCAGCCTTCCTCGTTCGCGCAACGTATCCGGCAATGCCGAGATCCGCAGGGAACTCTCTGTCCGTCATTATCTCCGAGGCGTACGGGCCCGTCGCGTAGACAGGGTTTCCGATCCGCGTCTCCCAGTTATACACGTAGAACGCGAGCTCTTTGCTGGGAACAATCTCCAGGAGCTTCGTCGCGACGATCCTGTAGATCTCCTCGGAGCTGATTTCCTGCTGCAGAGCGGCGGCTGTGTCGATCAACGCCTTCTGCGCCTTCGACCTCGTCGAGAGCTTGTTGAACAGGTCGGTGCTGCTCATCATCCAGGTGATCTGGACCGCGAGGTCCTCCATCAGGCCGGCCTCTTCTGGAGTGAACATCGTGACCTTAGAGCTGTCACCCAGGAGTATCAGGCCGATGACCTCCTCGCCATTGACCAACGGGACCGCCATCGAATGGCTGAACGTCAATCTTCCAAGCACCTTGCGTTTCTTGGACGACTCCTCCTCGCCGTTGCCGATCAACTTGATTTTCTTCTCCCTCACCGCATCGGCACCGATCGGGAACGAGTCGAGCAGGACGGTCGAACCCTTCGTGAGAGTGACGCCCTTCGCCGAGCAGGCTTCGCAGATGAACTCGCTGGCTGGAGGACGGAATGTGAAAAGGGCCACGAAATCGACCTCGAAATAGTCCATCAGGTTCCTGCAGATCCGCGATAGGCCTTGGTCACCAGTGAAATGCGAATCTGGAGCGCCGGGCATGCACGAGGCGATGGAGCTACGCAACTCCCCGTACTCCTCGAGCATCATCACAGTCCCCTCGATGCTCCTGTCAATCATCAAGTCGATCGCCAGCTTCGCGGTCGCACGTGGCAGGTCCGGAAGGTCGTGTTCGACCACGTAGAGCATGACGTCCCTGAGCAGGTTCTGCTTCTTGACCATCGCAGTGAATCCGAAGACCTTCGCGGTGTCCGCCCTGATCGAGCTCTTGAGCACCTCATGGGCCTTTTTCGATTCGGGGTTATCCCCCCTCTCGATGACGGCCTCGACGAAGACCTTCATTCGATCGAGACGAGCAGTTTCGGGCTCGCCGAAATCTCTGCCCTTGAGGTAAGAGGATCTCGAAAATGATGCGAACCAGTTTTCGGCAATGAGCCCGACGTTCCCTTTGAGCACGTCGAGAACAGCCTTGAAATCCTTAGAAGAGTTGGCGGACAGCTTGCGTTCGACTGGGATAGGTACTCCTCCAGCTCGGCAGGGAGATGCGGCTGTCTTATGGAGCTACGAGATTAAAGTGCTTTTCCATGACCTCTATGTACGGAATTCGCCCTCGGCCGGTAAACATCGTTGTCACACTGGCCTGCCAGCCTTCGCGTGGAAACTTATCCTTTAGGTCGAATACGCTTAAGTCGTCAAATAAGATTCAACTAACAGGAGTAGTGTAATTGGATGTCTACACAACACGCTTCTGTCAGAACCTTGCTTCTGACGGGGAAGCAGGTCAAGAAGCTCCTTGATATGAAGGATGTGCTCGGCGCGGTCGAGAACGCCTACAGGCACAAGGGGCTCGGAAAGGTCCAGATGCCGCCGAAGGCGTACCTCTTCTACGAGAAGTTCAACGGCGACCTGAGGACGATGCCCTCGTACGTCGAGGACATGGATGTATCCGCAGTGAAGATAGTGAACGTCCACCCGGACAATGCGAAGAACTTCGGGATGAGAACAGTCATGGCAGTGCTGGTCCTTGTGAACCCGCACACGGGAGCCCCACTGGCGTTCATGGATGCAACGCACATAACCGACATGAGGACTGGGGGCGCGAGCGCAATAGCTTCCAAGTACCTTGCGAGGCCGAACCCGAAGATCCTCGGAATAATCGGCTGTGGCAACCAGGCCAGGACCCAGATGCTCGCACTGATAACTCAGTTCTGCCACTTCGATGAGGTCAGACTGTACGACATGTTCCCGGAAAAGAGCAAGGCGCTGGCAAGGGAGTTCAGGCGCCACTACAAGGAACAGGTGGGCAAGATCAAGGCTGTCCAGAACGCGAAGGACTGCGTCATCGACTCCGACATCGTTGTCACGGTCACATCGGCCCGCGCACCGGTCGTGCTCGACGAATGGGTCAAGGACGGCACGCACTTCAACTGCATGGGCGCCGATGCGCCCGGAAAGCAGGAGATGGACCCGAAGATACTGAAGCGCGCGCGCCTGGTCATTGATGATTGGGAGCAGGCGAGTCATTCGGGCGAGATCAACGTCCCGCTGTCCAAGGGCGAGATGACGAAGGACGACGTCGACGTCGAGATAGGGCACATCGTTGCTGGCCTGAAGCCAGGCAGGGAGAGCGACCAGCAGATCACGGTTTTCTGCTCGACCGGACTTGCGGTCCAGGACTGCCTTACGGCGAAGATCGCCTACGACGCTGCGATTGTCCAGAAGATCGGCAGGTCGATGCAGATAGTGCTCTGAGAGAAAGCGCCAAATGAAGAAGCTCGATGGGCTTCTTCAATCCTCATTCTTTCCTAGAATACTCTATTTATCTGGCACGTAATGTACGCTTGATGATCTGCCTCGGCATCGAAGGCACCGCTCACACCATCGGAATCGGCATTGTCGACCAGGACTGCAAGGTCCTTGCCAACCTGACCAAGATGATCGACGGTTCGAAAGGTGGCATTCACCCAAGAGAAGCCGCGAACCATCACGCAGAGAACGTCGTGCCCCTCATGCACGAGGCTGTCGCGAAGGCCGGGGTCAAGTACGAGGATATCGACCTGGTGGCGTTCTCCCAAGGACCGGGTCTCGGACCTTGTCTGCGGACGGCTGCAACGGCCGCGAGGTCCGTCTCATTGAGCTTGGGCGTGGACCTCATAGGAGTCAACCACTGCGTCGCTCACCTGGAGATCGGCAGGAAGGTGACGGGTTGCAAGGACCCAATCCTCCTGTATGCATCTGGGGGGAACACACAGGTCATCGCGTATTCTGGCGGCCGTTACCGCGTGTTCGGCGAGACGCTTGATGTCGGCATAGGCAACATGATCGACAAGTTCGGAAGGTCAGTCGGTCTTCCGTTTCCATCGGGCCCTCAGCTCGAGAAGCTTGCGAGAGAGGGCAAGGAGCTGATCGATCTCCCGTACAGCGTGAAGGGCATGGACGTTGCGTTCTCGGGAATATTGACGGCTGCCATCCAGCTGCGTGGTCAAGGGAAGAGGCTGGAGGACCTGTGCTTCTCGATGCAGGAGACCTGCTTCGCGATGCTCGTCGAGGTGACCGAGAGGGCTATGGCCCATGTGGAGAAAGACGAGGTCCTGCTCGGAGGCGGTGTTGTGCAGAACAAGCGTCTTCAGGAGATGGTCAGAATCATGGCAGAGGAGAGAGGCGCGAAGATGTTCGTCCCTCCAGGCTCGTTATGCGTCGACAACGGCGCGATGATCGCGTGGACCGGTCTCGTCATGCATGAAGCGGGCGTCAGGACGAGGCTGGAGGACAGCGCGGTCAGACAACGATACAGAACGGACGAAGTGGACCTTCCCTGGATGATGGCCGAGTTCAAGGCATGATGTCCGAGGGTTCGATGAAGTAGAATGAAAAAGTCCTGTCCGGGGCGAGCCTTCTGGCTTCCGCCTCGACCGCGCGCTTCGAAATGCCCTTGCAGATGACCTGTCGGTCGGCGACTGCGATCCAGTGATTCGGATAATCCTGTATGAGATCGATATAGTTCTCCTTCAGCCACTGATCGTTCTTCTTGTCCTCGTCGCTCTCGGCCGGTTCCTCGTCGTTCGCCATGTTCGACCCTCACATCCGCAGACAGGTGCCATAGTCCCTTTTCGAATACATGAACATGTCCCCAAACGCGCGCCTTCGAGAGACGGTAACTCTATCGTCGAGAAGCGCCCTTTCTCTGTCGATATGGCCTCGATTAAGCCAGGACTGGACAAGCAGCTCAAGAGGCAGTCAATGTGGCTCAAGGAGTCCTGGATGTGGCTCCTGGAGAACAAAGTGCTGACCGAAGAAGGAAAATCGTCCCCCCGGCCCAAAGCGCTC
>JALHSX010000223.1 GCA_022865445.1 Thermoplasmata archaeon
ATCAGCGAGCCGCCGTTCTTCTCGCTGATCGAGATATCTATCTGTCCCTTGTACTCCTGTGCCTCTCCCTTGACCTTCACGACCTGCTCTCGGTCGAATGAAGCGAACAGCTTCTGCACGCTGTCCGCGTCTTGCCCTCCCCAGTACTTGATCGTTATCTGGCCGGACTTGTCCGCGGCCCTGAACTCGAACATGAAACCGTACTTGTACTCGGTGACTGGCTTCCTGTAGTTCACTGAGAAGTAGCTGTCGACCTTGTCTCCCGGCTTCAGCTCGGAGATCAATTGCTTGGATCCCATGGTTTTCCGCTCCCTTGCGACTCGTCCGTCTCCCCGGGTTATCGGCAACGGTAGGTATATTCTCTCTATTGTGGGTGCGCCGAAAGTCCCCCCTCTGAGCTGTCGGACCGCGGTATGCTCAATCGCCATCCCCGCATCGGTCTCCAGGCTCGAGTGAAACGACATCCGGCCGCACACGAGCCCGGATTGCCCTCATGGATGACATCACATTCCACTGCGTGTAGGCTACGCTCATGGTTTCGATGCGAATCTCTTCTGGAGGTTCCTGTCGAGAACCGCCTTCTTCTTGGGATCGGCTATCCAGACCTTGGTTTCCTTCCAAATCGCCGGACAGTGCTCCCCCGGCAGTCCGACCGTCTTTGCGATCTCCTCCTCGATGTCCTTCGCGTTCTCCTTCGTCACGAGGATTCCGAGGAGTTCGAAATAGCCTTTCTTCTTCAAGTGAGCGACGAAACATGTCATCGATATCAACGATCCATCTTGATCAGCTCGGCCATCCTCTTGCCCACGTATCGCGCGCTCTTGAGTCCCTCGGCATCTTCGAGCACATCTCCCTTGGCGTTGCCCAGGGCCATCGCTCCGGGGAGCCCTCCTTCCGAGCCAGCGACGATCATCTCGCTCATGAAGAAGTATGTGGCTATCTGCATGACCGTCAGCTCCTGCCCGCCATGCGCTCCGCCGCCGACGCAGACCGCCCCGCCCACCTTTCCCTTCATCGCATGTGTCTGATAGGAGATCGTGGACCTATCGATCAACGCCTTGAGCTGCGCAGTGACTCCTCCCCAGTACACCGGGGACCCTATCAGCAATCCGTCGGATGAGGCCATCCTCTTCAGGAGGGCGAGAGCATCGTCCTTGATATGGCACTCCCAAAGCTTCTTGGTGCACTTGTCGCACCCGTCGCATGGCCGGACGTCGTAGTCCGCCAGAGAAATGTCCTCAACCTGGATGCCGCCCTTCTCGAGTTCCTCCTTGGCGGCATCGAGCATCAGCTGCGTGTTCCCTTTCTTCCTCGGGCTCCCGTTGATCGCCAGCACCTTCATGATATGTCCTCCTTTGAATTGCACCCAGACTGCGTTCGACGCTCAAAGTAGTTTTCGCTCATCGAGGAATGAAAACACGCCCCGGCCCCGCACCCCTGGAGGCCGAAGGCATTCCT
This sequence comes from Thermoplasmata archaeon, assembly GCA_022865445.1. GTDB lineage: Archaea > Thermoplasmatota > Thermoplasmata > UBA10834 > UBA10834 > COMBO-56-21. The sequence goes on from JALHSX010000223.1 coordinate 1,459, forward strand.
AGATCCCTCTTTCTTCCCATCACCAGCATTTGGAGAAGCCGCAGGTCCTGCAAACTACGCATCCCTCGACATATTCCACCATGCTTCCGCATTCTGGACACTCGGGGCATACATCCCCCTTGTCCACGTGATTCTGCTTTGCCGGAGCGCCCGCCAAAGGTGCTGGAGCCTCTCCCTCGACCTTCTCGGCCGTCAGAGACCTGTCCTTTGAGAACCGTTCGAGCGCCTTCGCGACAGCGTCGCTGCACGAGAGCACCATCCCTCCTGGCTGCCACAACGGAGTGGGGCAGCGAATCCCCTTGAGCTGCTTCACTATCGCCTCGGGCTCGATCCCTGACCTGAGCGCGAGCGATATCAGCCTGCCCACAGCCTCCGCCTGCGAGGCCGTGCACCCACCGGACTTGCCCATCTGGGTGAACACTTCGCACAGCCCCCTCTCATCCTCGTTTATCGTGACATACAGGTGACCGCAACCGGTCTCGAGCCTCTGGGTCGAGCCGCGCGTCACATACGGCCTTGCCCGCGGGAGCCTAGACGCCTCCTCCTCCTCGGCTCTGATCTCCTCAGCCGTCTTGTGCTCCTCGCCGACGCTAAGGACCTGGTCCTCGCGGCTGCCATATCTGTAGACAGTGACGCCCTTGCATCCCAGGTTGTAGGCCATCAGATAGACGTCCTCGACATCCTTTGGCGTGGCGTCCTTCGGGAAGTTGACGGTCTTCGAGACTGCGTTGTCGGTGTGTTCCTGGAATGCCGCCTGCATTCTTATGTGCCACTGAGGCGATATGTCCAGCGCCGTGACGAAGAGTCTCCGCACGTCCTCCGGGACCATCTTCAGGTCCTTCAAGGTGCCCTTCGAGGCTATCTCCTTCATCAAGTCACTTGTGTAGAACCCCCTGTCTTTTGCAGCCTCCTCGAAGATCGGGTTCACCTCGGGCAGGATGTCCTTGTCCATCACGTTGCGGACATACGCGACCGCGAATATCGGTTCGATGCCGCTTGAGACGCCAGAGATGATGCTTATGGTCCCCGTCGGAGCTATGGTCGTGACCGTCGCGTTTCTGATGTGCTTGTTCTTGCCCGCGAGAGTGCTGTCCTCGAAGTTGGGGAAGCTCCCGCGCTCCTCCGCGAGTGTCACCGAGGCCTTGTGTCCTTCTTCGTTGATGAACTTCATGATGTCGCGGCCGAGCCCGATCGCCTCATCGCTGTCATAGGGTATGCCGAGCCTCAGGAGCATGTCCGCGAAGCCCATGACTCCCAGCCCGATCTTCCGGTTGGCCTTCGTCATCTCTTCGATCTGCTTGAGCGGGTACTTGTTGACATCTATGACATTGTCGAGAAACCTGACGGACAAGTGGACCGTCTCGCCCAGCCTCGCCCAGTCGAACACCTGTCGACCGTCCTTGTGCGTCAGCATTTTCGCCAGATTGATTGATCCCAGATTGCACGATTCGTAGGGCAGTAGTGGTTGCTCGCCACATGGGTTGGTGCTCTCGATGTCCCCGACCTTAGGAGTAGGGTTGTCTCTGTTGATCCGGTCAAGGAAGATCGTGCCTGGCTCGCCGTTCCTCCAGGCCATGTTGACGATCATGTCGAATACTCTCCTGGCCTGTAGTTTCTTGATCGGCTGTTTTGTCCTCGGGTTTATCAGGTCGTACTCCCCACCCTCCTTGAGGGCTTCCATGAACTTGTCCGTCAGAGCCACGGAGATGTTGAAATTGGTCAGTCTCGTGCTGTCTCGCTTGCACACTATGAATTCGAGGATGTCGGGGTGGTCGACGCGGAGTATGCCCATGTTCGCACCCCGGCGAGTCCCTCCTTGCTTGATGGTCTCCGTCGCGGCGTTGAACACCTCCATGAACGAGATGGGCCCGCTCGAGACCCCAGCCGTGCTCTTGACTGAGTCGCTCGAAGGTCTCAACCTCGAGAAGCTGAATCCAGTCCCTCCTCCGCTGTTGTGAGACACGAACCCATTCGCCAAGTATGCGTGCCGCTGCGGTATTGTGAGGTCGACGACCTTCTGCTTCCCGGCGGGCAGGACGGTTTGAACTGTCACGATGTAATGTCCTTGGTCGTCGGGCTCTTGGTGCATGGATCCCGCGACCCTGAGCTCCTCCATCATTGCTTCCGGGTCCACTTCCTCGAGGCGCTTCGCCAGAATCAGAGAGTCGAATCCCACTTTGTCCTTGAAGATCATGAAGCCGGAGCGGGTGCATACCGTCAACCTGGTATCCTCCCTTGTCGTCGGGATGCCGAGATAGAACAGGATTGTCTGCATCTCGGATGCGAGTCTCTCCGAATCGAGCTCGACGTTCGCGACGCCGGCCGGAGATATCCAACCCCGCTCGCCGAAAGCCCTTCTCAGAAACGCGCAGAGAGCCTTTTCATCGGCGCCTATGAGCCTCCTATCGACTCCCGATTCTGCGAACTCCGACAGGTCGTGCGGAACGGCACTCTCGGTTCCGCCTAGCCACCCCCCGAGCTTCATGACCAGTTTCACGCCTGGAGTCAGTTGTCCAATCTTCTGCCAGACTAGCTCGCCCTCCGGTGACAGAGTCATGATTCTGTGTAGGGCGGTTCCAGTGATATTGTAACCCTCAGAAGTCTCGACTGTGAAAACCTCTTGGACGCCATTCTCGTGCTTTGAACGCACTATGTCCATGCCCTCGTGGGTTTCGATCCACATGCCCGACTCGATCGTACCGAGCCTCCTGCATCCGGAATCGGTCATAACGAGCGTGTCCGGAACGAGGCACTTGTGTATCAGAGCGGTGTACTTGATGGCGTCGAAGATCTCTTCCATCGAATCGCCAATCGGAAGTACGAAGCAAGCAGACAGTTGGCCGAGTTCCCTTCCTGCGTTCATGAGAGTAGGGCTGTTCGGCATGAATTCAAGTCGAGCCATCATCTCGTAGAATCTCTCTGCAATCTTGTCTACATCTGCGTCGGTCTTCCCGTACCGCTTCTCGGCGAGGGCTATTGCCCTTGCGACGCGCTCGAACAACTCCCTGAGAGTCTCGACCGGCTTCCCCTGGTCGTCTTTCCTGAGATACCTGCGTTCAAGCACTACTTTGGCATTCGCGGTTATCTGAGGCTCAAGCGCCCATCCATGCAGTGCCGCACGATTGTGGTTGGCGGCGACAGCGCCTCCTCTTGCTTGACCCGACGCAGACGACATTGCTCCCCCTCTATGATCCTAAGACTCTAATCAAGCTACTCCGAAACCTAATGCACGTTGCAACATCGATAGCATGCCCCCAAATCCTGTCCGTAGAAGCCCATTCTGTCCCTCTCATCCCCGCTTGGCGTCTGCAGGGTGAAAAGCTTTGCTACTGCGTGCAAGCAGCGAACGGGATATATCGCATAAGTAGGTTTTCGCACTAGACCTGATAACAGACTCGCAGTGGAAATCCAGGTTCCACAGGAAACGGGCATCACATATGTTATCAGGTTTGTTATCGGACTATGTGTCCAGATGATACGATGATTTCCAGAGGCGCATTCCACCCTGATGTTCCATGTCGGCCTGTGCTTCCTCGTCGAGAGACCATCTTCTTCCCGGGTCTCAGATGCTCCGGGCAAATGATTTGAATATCGGTACGACATCTACTGTGCATCAGATCAAGGGGTCTATGCGTGAGAATAAAAGTGACACTCTTCGCCGCTTTCAGAGATATTGTCGGCGCGAAAGAGGAGAATCTGGAGATCAAAGAAGGCATGACGGTCCAGATGCTTCTCGACTAGTATGTGCGCAGATTCCCTCCGATGGGACGGTTCCGTGATCATATAATCCTCTCAGTGAACAAGGTGTATGGTCCTCCGGGCAAGATCCTCAGGGATGGAGACGAGGTTTCTTTCCTGCCCCCCGTCAGCGGAGGATAATCACAGCTTCGCGGGACCCCGAGCGGAGATTCATCCGAGCAGAACGACCCTGAGGCTCGCGCCCTTTGGGCAGTCGATATCCTTCTCGACCGATTCTATCCTGAATCTC
>JALHSX010000224.1 GCA_022865445.1 Thermoplasmata archaeon
GGGGCTGTTCATGGTCTGGAAGTCTTCTCCGACCATAGTCGATGAAGTCTTCCTGATGACCCCTAGCGGCATGCTGCTGAAACACTACACGAGGCGTCTGAGGCCCGATCAGGACCAGGACATCATGGCGGGCATGCTCACCGCTGTGCAGAACTTCATCCGGGAGAGTTTCGACGAGTCCGGGGGCAGGCTGAACGAGATCCGGTTCGAGAACTATGACATCCTGATCTCGCACTCGAAGAACGTGGTCATCGCAGCGATAATATCGACGAAGAAACCCGAGAGACTCAGGGACCAGCTCAAGACTGCAACGGACGACCTCGAGAGGGAGTTCGGGGAGAGGCTCAGCCATTGGAGCGGGGACAAGAAGGACCTCGGCGATGTCGACAACATCATGAAGAAGTTCTTGTCTGGCAAGTACAGGCGCTAGCCGTGCTCAGACTGGAACGCTTTGAGTGAAAGGTTAAATGCCCTTTCTGCCCATAGCACTTTCGAATGGAGCTAAGGGACATACTCAAGAAGGTCGTACTCCTGGGCGACGGGGGCGTCGGCAAGACCTCGCTCATCGCTAGATACGTCGTCAACAAGTTCGATGACAAGTACATCGCCACGATCGGGACGAAGGTCTCGAGAAAAGACATCCAGTTCGTCAAGCCGAACTTGATCATCAACCTCAGGATGATGATCTGGGACATCTTGGGTCAGAAGGAATACTCGAAGATACGGTCCGCGAGCTTGAGCGGAGCTCAGGGCCTCATACTCGTGGGCGACCTGTCCCGCACTGAGACCATCAACGCCCTCAGGGACTTCTGGCTGAAGGAGGTCGGCCAGGTGGTCGGTGAGATCCCGACTATCATTGTCGGCAACAAGATAGACCTCGCAGAGAAGGGCTCCATGTCAGTCATGCTGCTGGAGTCCATGGGACAGAAGCTTGGCTGCCCCACGATCCTATGCAGCGCGAAGACCGGGGAGAACGTCGAGAACCTGTTCAACATTCTGGGCGAACTGCTTATTGCGGACGTGGTCGCTGCGCAGGTCAAGACCAAGGAAAAGCCTCCTCAGTCGCTAGCCGAGGTCGTGGACTTCATCATCCAGGACTTCTGCGCCCAGTACGGAGACCTCGAGAAGGCCATGCTGATAGTCCAGCACCAGTTCGAAGATGCCGGAGTGGACATCAGGAAGCCTCAGAAGGAGGCGGTTCTGCACGCGCTCGATGGACTCGCGAAGGCCGAGGAGCTGTCCCTGACCAAGAGCGTCGCGAGGGTCAACCTGGAGGAGAGGCAGCGGATGGTCATCCTCGCCAAGGGTTGAGCCCTGGACGGTCTGGCCCGCGCCCCAGTTTATAAAGTAAAAAGACCAAAGTTTTATAACATGCGTGCTATCCCCCTTTCGAGATGAAGGTCCACTACCTTGCGGGGGTGGGATACGATAGTAACGTGTATCTTCTCGAGGACGAGGACCCGATAGTGGTGGACACAGGCACTGGGATGTACGCCGACACGATCCTAGAGGAGCTTTCGAGGATCGTACCGCTCAAGAAGGTCGGGAGGATAGTACTAACCCACTGTCACTACGACCATCTGGGGGGCGCGGCCGAGTTCCAGAAAGCCACAGGAGCGAAGGTCTATCTGCACGAGGCCGAGGCGATCCCGATCATGGCGGGCGACTCGTCGCTAGCCATCTCGGGCATGTTCGGGCAGAAGCTGAAACAGCTCAAACTCGAACCGCTCAAGACCGGACAGAAGCTCAAGTGCGGCTCATCGGAGCTGGAGGTGCTTCACACTCCGGGGCATTCGCCGGGCAGCATAGTCCTCCACGACAAGGAGTCGAGGTCGGCCATAGTCGGCGACACCGTCTTCTGCGACGGAGGCGTGGGCAGATGGGACCTGCCTGGAGGAGATCTGGGCCAGCTGATATCATCTCTAAAACGCTTGGGAGAACTGGAACTGAAGAACATGTATCCCGGCCACGGGTCATATGCGGAGGGCGACGCCCCGATGCACCTGCGACTCGCGGCGAAGTACATAGAAGAGGGCTACTGATGAAAACGATCAAGTGCGTCGACAGGAAGAACTGCAAGAAATGCGACCTTAAGGAGAAGGAGCTGGACGAGGTTGTCGCAGCTCTCAGATCCGGGGAGCTGGTGGTCTTCCCTACAGACACTCTGTACGGCATCGGTGCTGACCCGTTCAATGAGAATTCAGTGAAGAAGGTCTTTATCGCAAAGAACAGGCCGTTCGACATGCCGTTGTCCATCGCGGTGAGCAACGAGAAGATGATGGAGAGTGTGGCGGTGCTCAACGACAACGCGAGGAAGCTCATCAGGAAGTTCCTTCCAGGCCCTCTGACGGTCATGCTGACAAAGAAGCCGAGCCTGCCCGATATCCTGACATCCGGTTCGAATCTGATCGGCATAAGGATCCCAGACCATCCATTCGCGATAAGGCTCATCGACAAGTTCGGGCCGATCACGGCCACGAGCGCCAACCTGCACTCGCATCCGGACCCCTTCGAAGCAGCGATCGCCCAAAAAGATCTCAAGGGTCATTTCCACACATGCGTGGACTGCGGAAAAACAAAATACGCCGAACCGTCGACAATCGTGGACGTCTCAGATGGAGCGGCCGAAGTGATCAGGAAGGGCGTGATTTCTCAGGAGCAGATCGAGAATGCCCTCCGTTAGCCCAGATGTCCTCGAGAAGTACATCAAAGCCGGGAAGATAGCGGGCGAAGCGCGGAATTTCGGCGTCGCTCATGTCAGAGCCGGCGGCAGCGCGCTCGAGCTCGTGAACGCCATTGAGAGCCTCATTCATCAGAGGGGTGGCGAGTGCGCATTCCCAGTCAACATAGGCGTGAACGAGATAGCCGCTCACTACACCCCGTCACGGGAGACAGACATCCGGTTCCGGGACGGGGACGTCGTGAAGATCGATGTCGGGGCACACATCGACGGCTATCCAGGTGACACCGCAGCAACGGTCGAGGTCGGGACAAGGCGCCACACAGCTCTGATAGATTCTGCGAAAGAGGCACTGGCTGTCTGTGTCGAGATGGTGGCTCCAGGGACCTCACTGTCATCAATGGGCGAGGCGGTGTCCAGGACGATCAAGTCTGCCGGATTCAAACCCGTGGCCAATCTGACTGGACATAGCATGGAGAGATATAACCTGCATGCTGGCTTGAGCATCCCGAACATCGAGACAAGGGACAGAGCGGTAATTGAGGAGGGCATGGTCCTGGCGATTGAGCCGTTCTCGACCACGGGTGCCGGGAAGGTCTCGGGCAAGGGAAGGGGTAGCATATTCAGGATCGTCAGGGATCGGCGCGCCTCCCCGGAGGTCGTCGAACTCTTTCAGAAGATCCAGTCCAAGTTCGGTCCATTTCCATTCGCTGGACGCTGGTGTGACCAGCTCTCACCGAACGCGGGCGTTCTGGTGCCCAAGATGTTCAGGCTCGGCATGATCATGAGCTATCCAGTTCTTACAGAAGTCGCGGATGGAGTCGTTGCGCAGGCAGAACACTCAGTCCTGGTCACAGCCAACGGCTGCAAAGTTCTCACATGAGCGATCCGAAGTAGCCCATATGGGACGATTTCTCACCGCGTGCCATCCTGCACGCCTCCAGAACCTCGGGCCCTCCACCCTGTTCCCATGAAAAAGGCAGGGTGGAGAGGCATGACGAACACCTCTTTTATGTAAAAGTTGTGGGTGGTTCGAAATTCTGGAGGAAATGGCGAGGTGTGTTGGTAATGCCTCTCCATGTTGGAGATAGCAGAGCGTCCTCACGCACTGCCTGTATCGCCTAACCACCTACACTCTTTAATCTCTTTCGGTTTCACAGTTTGCCAAGGATGGTGAGCCGGCGAAGGTTTCAAATAGCGTTTGGGCTCGCTACGTGCCGGCACTGCTGGCAAAACCGCATTGCGGATGGGATGCACCTGCGTTTCCGCTGGATGGTTCATTGCCTTGGGTTGCTTCTGCGAATGTTTATTATCCCAACAAACCTACCAAATGCCCGCGCGAGGGTAGCCAAGCTCGGTCAAAGGCGACAGACTCAAGATCTGTTCTCGCAGGGGTCCCCCGGTTCAAATCCGGGCCCTCGCACATTTTAATTCAATGATTCGGATTAATGTTCAAACTAGCATCTCAACCAACTCTGAGAAAAGCCCATAGGGAGCCCCCAAAGCAGCCTTCGAGGACAAAGTCCCCTGAATTTCCCGCATATTCCGCAGACCCTTTACGCATGCTCATGCTACCGCACGAAGACGCTGACCTCTTGCTTCGTCGCTCTCCCGCGGTCAGTCTTTTTATATCGGAGAGAACAATCCAGTTCCCCGTTCTGGGGGGAGAGAATTAGGCGGGTTCTGATCCTTGCGTTGGCACTTATCGTTTCTGCGGTCGCTGTACCGTTTCCATCCAATGCAGAGACGATTCATTCGATACACAATGCTGGTTTAGAGCTTACAGACTACCCCTACACAGTCGCCACGGATGGGGAAGGAAACGTGTTCCTCGGTGGCGCGGTGAGTCTAGCCGAATTTAGAAGCATAGCGTACCTGGCGAAGTTCGACCGGAATGGCTCACTCGCCTGGGACAGGACCTTTTTATTCGGAGCCACGTCAGCGGTCTTCGATGTGGCAATCGCTCCCACGGGCGAGATCTATGTTCTGTGCGACTCTGATATCGAGATGTTCCTGGTCAAGCTCACGCCCACGGGCAACCCGATTTGGATGAAGGGGCTAGCGGTTCTTGTGGCATCTTACCATGTCGAGCTGGTCTACGATCAGTTCACGGGGGGTGTGGTAGCCTTGGGCTCCGCCTTGTACGATACTTCTGTGGAGGCGTTCGA
>JALHSX010000225.1 GCA_022865445.1 Thermoplasmata archaeon
ATTGCCGCTGCGAGAATAGAAAGCAGTTTCTCTTCCATGCTTATTCCTTCAGTGAGCAGGGGCCATATATTGTTATTGACGAGATGAGCGAAATGCTTTCACTAGCATAACGAAATTCTTAAGGCTATCGAACAGGTTTAGCGGTATAAGGGCGGCGTGCCTCCTCGGACGTGAGCACCTACCTATTTAAGAGAGACTGGTAGCGATCGAATCGACCTAGAAAACACTGAAACACAAACAGAGTCCCTCTTCTCTAGGGTGCTAGACCGTCTATCGAATGGTCACGTGAGGCACAGACTGTCAACGTAATGGAGGAAATCGGGAAATGTATGGATACTGGGGAAAGATTCTACGAGTGGACCTGACTACAGGAAAGATATCCACTCAGGAATTCGATGAGAAGTTTGCCCGAGATTGGCTGGGAGGAGTCGGCTTCGGCGTAAAGATCTGTTACGACGAGATACCTGCTGGCGCGGATCCATTGGGCCCCGACAACGTCTTCGTTCTATCAGTGGGACCTATCCAGGGATACACCGGAATACTAGGTTCAGGGCGGTTTACGATCAATTTCAAATCCCCTCTGACCGGATTCTGGGGTCAGTCGACCGGTGGAGGCTATCTCGCTGAGGAACTGAAGCGTACTGGGTACGATGCGATAGCGATCAAGGGTGCGGCGAAGAAGCCCGTCTATCTCAAAGTCATGAACGGCAAGGTCGAGCTGAAGGATGCGTCTGGCCTATGGGGAAAGGACATCCATGAGACTCAGGAAGCGCTCTGGAAGGAAGTAGGGGACAAGGACGCGGTCGTTGTCCCTATCGGACAAGGCGCTGAGAACCTGGTCAGATATGCTGCCCTGACGATCATCGACGGCCACGGTAACGCTGGCCGAATGGGCGGCGGCGCCGTGATGGGCTCGAAGAAACTGAAGGCGATCGTGGTCAAGGGCGACAAGCACAATCCGATCAAGGACCCAGAGAAGCTGAAGGCGCTCAAGAAGGAAGTCGCCGGAATCGTAAAGGACAACGGTTTCGCGAAATCGAACCGTGAAGAAGGACAGGCTATGGCCGTTATCGCTCGTGAACAGCTGGGCCTGCTCCCGATCAAGAACTTCGCTCATGGATCATGGCCAGAAGGTGCGAAGAAGATCGGGTCCGCTGGCGGTGACTTCAATCCGGTGTTGAAGCCCAAGCCTGATGCATGCTCGAGTTGCGTCATGGGATGCCACAGGCGTGTGGTGGTGAAGGAAGGCAAGAAGTGCGACATGGACGGCTACGGTCCAGAGTATGAGACCCTGGGAATGATGGGCAGCAACTGCCTTATGGACGACCTCAAGGCGATCAACTACGCCAACCACCTCTGCAACATGTGGAGCATCGACACCATCGAGTTCGGCGGTGTCCTTGGGTTTGCCATGGAAGCCTACGAGAAGGGATTCATCAAGAAGAAGGACCTCGGGTTCGAGCTGAAGTGGGGCGACGGAGCTGCGATGTGCAAGCTCCTGAAGCTCATAACGTTCAGATCGAACGCGATGGGCAAACTGCTGGGTGAGGGATTGCGTGTCGCGAGCGAGAAGCTCGGATGCCCTGAGATCGCTGTTCAGGTGAACAATGCCGTAATACCGGCTCACGATCCGCGCGCGTTCTTCTCGATGGCGGTGAACTACGTGACCGGACCTCGCGGACCATGCCATGTGACGGGATTCCCGGAAGGCTCTGAGCTTGGAATTCCTGTCGCAGAGTACGACCTGCCTGGAATGGATAGGTTCGATGACAAGCTGAAGGGAAAGGCCGCTTTGGCCTGGCAGGACATCTGCCAGTTCGACAACGCGTTGAGCTACTGTCTGTTCTATGACTTCGCAGGCTACACGCACAAGATGAAGGCGGACATGATCAACGCGATCACCGGCTGGGACACCGACACTAAGGAACTGTTCATAATGGTCGGAGGCAGGATTAACCAGCTGTGCAGAATGTTCAACCTTAAGCACGGTCTGATCCCGAAGAAGAACGATGTGCTCCCGCCGAGAATGCTCGAACCGCTCAAGGAAGGCGGCGCTGCAGGCAAAGTGCCCCCAATAGCGAAGATGCTCAAGGAGTACTACCAGGAAAGGGGCTGGCCGAACGGGATACCGGCAGCGGACACTCTCAAGAAATTCGGATTGGACTTCGCCGTCGCGGACCTGAAGAAGATTCCTGCTGCGAAGTAGGACCGTCCATAATGCGGGAAAACCTTTCAAACCCTTTTCCTTCGTTTGTTTTTCTAGACAACCTATTAGGGGACGGTATGCGATGTCAATCGTGTCATCAGACGTGGCTGGGCTAAGGTGCGGAGGTAAAAAGGTTGCGCTACTGTCCTAGATGCGGCGCGCAGATGAGGTCGGAG
>JALHSX010000226.1 GCA_022865445.1 Thermoplasmata archaeon
ATTAGGCACTTGTAGCAGCCCGTCACGAGGCAATCTGCGCCGGTCTTTTTCGCTTCCTTCAGCCTGTCGACCTGCAGCTTCCTCGATGTCTCGTCGCATGTCGCCCAGGCGCTCACGCCGCAGCACAGGGCTTTGTCCCTCGTGTTCTCCATCTCGATTATCTGAGCGTCTGCGCCCTTTAGGGCGTTCCTCGGCGGGTCGTATATCCCGAGATGCCTGCCCAACCTGCACGAGTCCTGGAAGGTCACCTTCTTGGCGCCCTTCTTGAACTTGAGCTTCCCCCCTTGGATGAGCTCGTCGACGAGCTGGGAGATGTGCACCATCTCGAAATCGAAGTCGCCCATCAGGTCCTGGTAGTCCATATTGAAGGTTCGCATGCACTCGGGGCATGAGAACACGACCTTCTTGGCCCCGGAGGCCTTGATCAGGTCGACGTTCTTCTTCATCAACTTCTGAAGACTCGCCTCGTCCCCTGTCCAGTTCAGGTCGTGTCCGCAGCATACCTCGTCGTTGCTGACGACCGGTGTAATACCCCCCTTATTCATTATCTTTACGACAGCCTGGGGGATGCCGGCCAAGTCGAGGTTCTTGCGCTCCTTGAATATGGAATCGTAGTATGAGACACAACCCGTGAAGAAGAAGACATCGCCCTTCTCCGCGATCTTGAGCTCGGGCTTCATCCAGCCCAGTCGGTTCTGCTTCAAGTCGCTGTTCGCCTGGATCCTCATGACCGACTGCATCAGTCCGCCCTGGGAGCACACGGGCACGTTGTTGAACTCGACGGCCTCTTTCCTCATGTCCCTAATGAAGCCCGAGTAGTCGACCTTGTACGGGCACATCGAGTTGCACTGCTCGCAGGTGACGCATGTCCAGATGTCCTTGTTGGTCTGGACGTTCTCGACCAGACCTTCGCTCGCCTTGAGCACGACCGTCCTGGGAGCGAAGTTGGGGTTGTATTTGGCGACGGGGCACACCGTGGTGCACTTCCCGCACTCCACGCAGTCGAACGCGCCAGTGTCTTCGATGATCTGGTTCATCTTCGCCTTCAGGCTCGCAGGGTTTCCCTTCTTCCTGGGAGAGACCTTCGGCAGAGGGTTCGGGCCCAGCGCCCTTATCCGCTCCGTGAACTCCTTCATCGTGCCCGCGAACTTCTGTCCCTCGGATGCGGAGATCCATTCGAGCCTCATCCTGTCCCTGCCGAGGCCAAGCTTGTCCAGGAGGTCCATCGTGACAGCCATCCTCTTCTCGGCATCCTCGTTCCCGGAGATGTAGTGACAGTCGCCTATGTGGCAGCCGGTGACAAGAACGCCGTCCGCGCCCAGTTCCAGTGATTTGAGCACGAAATACGGTTCCACCCTGCCGGAGCACATCACTCTGATTATCCTGGCGTTGGGCGGATACTGCATCCTGGAGACACCTGCGAGGTCCGCGCCCGCGTACGAGCACCAGTTGCAGCAGAAGGCGACGATGTTCGGCTCGAACTTGGCGTCGCTCACGTCTTCGCCTCCTCTATCTCGACGTCCTTTCTCAGGCATGCCTCGATCATCGTCAGGATCTGCTCGGTCTTGAAGTGTCTCGGCCTTATCGCGGTGGAACAACATGCGACGGCACAGGAGCCACAGCCCTTGCAGAGGGCCTCATTGATCCGCGACTTGAACACGCCCGGCGAGACCTCGACGATGCTCGGCGCACCGTACTCGCATATCTCCTCGCACCTGCCGCATGCTATGCACTTCGCCTCGTCAACGACGCTGACCACGCCATCCGCTTCGATGAACGGCTTCGACAAGACGGTGTTGACCCTCGCGGCTGCCGCGAGCGCCTGCGAAACGCTCTCGCCGATCAGCCTCGGCGAGTGCGCCAGGCCGCAGAGGAATATGCCATCGGTAGCGAAATCGACAGGCCTCAACTTCATGTGAGCTTCGAGGAAGTAGCCCTCTCTGTTGAGAGGCACCTTGAGCAACTTCGCGATATCCCTGTTGTCAGGATTAGGATGTACTGCCGCGTTCAGGACGAGGTAATCTGCCTTGATCAAAACCTTCTGCTCGATGAACGCCTCGTCGACCTCGACCCATAGGTCGTGGCC
>JALHSX010000227.1 GCA_022865445.1 Thermoplasmata archaeon
ATAAGGGTGGATAAGGACTGTCTCAAATTCTACCTTCTCTCTCACAATACGATCAGGGGAGGAGCGGGAGGATCAGTGCTCAACGCTGAGCTGGCATACAAGGAGGGACTAATCTGAGCAGCGCAGAGAAGAAAGGACTCAAGCAGAAGACAGTGTCGAAGAGCTACGACGAGATCCGAAAGAAGACCATGGACGGGGACGTCGTCGTGATGACAGCACAGGAATTCAAGAAATACGTCAAAGCGAACGGCGTCAAGAAGGCTGCCAAGGATGTCGACATTGTCACCACAGGCACTTTCGGCGCGATGTGCTCGTCAGGTGCTTACTTCAACTTCGGCCACTCAGACCCTCCGATAAAGATGCAGAAGGTCTGGATGGACGGGATACCTGCGTATGCTGGCCTCGCAGCAGTGGATGCGTACCTGGGCGCGACGGAGCTGGACGACACGAACAATATGATGCACGGAGGAGCGCACGTGATTGAGGACCTCGTGAGAGGGAAAGCTGTCAGACTGAAGGCAACGGCATACGGCACTGACTGCTACCCGAAGAAGGAAATCGACACCTATGTGAGCCTCAAGACGGTCAACCAGGCTGTTCTACTCAACGCCAGGAATTGCTATCAGAACTACGCGGTCGCGACCAACTCCGGATCGAGGACTCTCTACACGTACATGGGCAAGTTGCTGCCTGAGTACGGCAACGCCACCTACAGCTCTGCTGGGGAGCTATCGCCGCTGATGAACGACCCGTACTACAGGAGCATCGGGATCGGCACGCGGATATTCCTAGGCGGAGCACAGGGGTTCGTGATTTGGGAGGGCACACAGTTCAATCCCGGGGTGCCTAGAACGCCAGCGGGCGTCCCAAAAAGGGCCGCTGGATCAATAGCTGTCATCGGAGACCTCAAGCAGATGTCACCTGAGTTTCTGCGTGGCCTCACATTCACGAGATACGGCACTTCCCTTGGCCTGGGGATCGGAATCCCAATACCGATCCTGGACGAAGAGATGGCCAGGGCGTGCGCAATCACGGACGACCAGATCGTGACGGCGATGTTCGACTACAGCCAGCCCACAAGGTCCAGGACGGTGCTGAAGGAGATCACATACGCCGAGTTGAGGTCGGGTGAGATCGAGCTGAAGGGAAAGCATATCCCAACATCATCCCTGTCGAGTCTGTACAAGGCGCGACAGATCTCTCAGATACTCAAGAGCCAGATCCAGAAAGGCGAATTCATGATAGAAAAGCCGGTCCAGAATTTGCCGATGGACAGGGTATTCAAGGCACTGGATGTCCGAACGGAAAAGGAGGCGATGTAATTGAAGACCAAAGTCGTGCTCAACTTCAGCCCTGAGGCAGCGAACACACCAATCACACACAACCTCATCGCAAAGTACCATCTGCTAGTGAACATACTCCGCGCTGAGATCGACGAGATCGGCGGGAAGATGGTCCTCGAACTCTCCGGGAAGGCCGATGACATTCGAAAAGGGATAGACTACCTGA
>JALHSX010000228.1 GCA_022865445.1 Thermoplasmata archaeon
CCTTCGACATCCTCTGCCTCAGGTCCGCCATGTCCTTCGAGAGCGCGAGGATAGCCATGATTTCGGATGCGACCGTGATATCGAATCCGCTCTCGTGTGGTATGCCGCCGTCCTTCCTGCCACCGAGTCCAACGACTATCTTCCTTAGTTCCCTGGCGTTCATGTCCATGACTTTCCTCAGGACAATCCTCGTCGGGTCGATCTGGAGCGTGTTCCTCTTGTCGATATGGTTCTCAACTAGCACCGACAGCAGGTTGTGCGCCGTGCCCACCGCGTGAATGTCTCCGGTGAAATGCAGGTCGATGTCCCACATGGGGTAGACCTGTGAGTACCCGCCGCCGGTGGCGCCGCCCTTTATGCCGAAGGTCGGGCCCAGCGAGGGCTGCCTCAGCGAGAGCATGACCTTCTTGCCCAGCACACCAAAGGCCTGGCACAGACCTATGGATGTGACGGTCTTTCCTTCACCTGCCTTCGTCGCGGTTATTGCAGTCACGAAGATGAGCTTGCCATCTTTGTTCTTGTCGAACTTCTTCAGGACTTCCAAGGGCACTTTCGCCTTGTACTTCCCGTAGAATTCCAGGTCATCGCGGGAGAGGCCCACCTTCTCCGCGATCTTTTCGATGTGCTGAACCTTCGCTGCCTGCGCAATTTCAATATCCGGCTTCATGGCCATTTTGAGACCTCCTTTGGAGGGGGTAACGTGCACACCTAAAAAGCTTTTTCGAAAATTTGACGAATATCGCAGGGTTCGGCGCAATAGCATCGTTTATCGATGGGAGCATGAGCCTTTCTCGTCAGCGGCTCCGCCGACAGATGGCCTGATGAGAGACACGGAAATCGAGTCTACCCAACAGTTCCTGGCTGCTTCTCCTCGAGCTTAGGCGCGCTTCCAAGAACCCTTAAGTATGGAATCTGCATCCTGTTTTTAGGCGGTCACATGGTCGCAGAAATCATCAATGGCAACGAGGTCGCCAAGAGCATCAGGGCCGAGATCAAAGCGGAAGTCGCCAAGATGAAGTCCAAGGGCATCGAGCCTGGACTTGTCGTGATTATCGTTGGAGAAGATCCAGCATCCCAGGTCTATGTCAGAAAGAAGGGCGAGGCCTGCAACGAGCTTGGCATCTGCTCTGAGACAAACAGGCTACCCGCGTCGACTACAGAGGAAGATCTTCTGAAGCTCATCGACAAATACAACAAGGACCCGAAGTTCGACGGCATTCTCGTCCAACTGCCACTTCCAAAACACATCAGCGAGGAGAAGGTCCTGCTCAAGATAGACCCGAGCAAGGACGTCGACGGGTTCCACCCGATCAACGTCGGCAAGATGGTTGTGGGTAGTGAGTGCTATCTGCCATGCACACCCCACGGCATTCAGGAGCTTCTTGTCAGGAGCGGCAACGACCCGAAGGGAAAACACGTGGTCGTGCTCGGGAGGAGCAACATCGTCGGGAAGCCTGTCGCGTGCATATTGATACAGAAGGCCCCCGGCGCGGACGCGACCGTGACAATCTGCCACTCGAGGACAACCAATCTCCCTGCGATAACGAGACAGGCGGACATATTAATCGCCGCGATCGGCCAGCCGAACTTCGTGAAAGCCGACATGGTCAAGGACGGCGTCGTCGTGATCGATGTCGGAGTGAACCGCATCAACGACCCGACCACGAAAAGCGGCACGAGGTTGATTGGCGATGTGGATTTCGAGGCCGTGAAGCTGAAGGCGAAGGCGATCACACCTGTTCCTGGTGGAGTTGGTCCGATGACCATCACGATGCTGATGAAGAACACGGTCCACGCCGCGAAGGTCCACCACAAGTGGAAGGACTGAAGCAGCAACTCAGGCCGGACAATGGTCAATCAAACCCTTTCTCTGCTTTTGAATATGCCTTGTCCGGCGGTCTTCGCATTTCGTTCGATGTTCGCCGAACTGGGTCGAAACTCGTCGCCGAAAGTCTCTCCAGTGGAAGTCAGACTTAACCCCCGTGCCAGAAATCGGCATGGTCGCATCGAAAAGCATTACTACCCACTCTGGGATGCGGTCGACAGGAATCGAACTGAGCACATGCTGCGACCTCGAGTGGAAAGAGCGCAGCCAGACGCCGGTTGGGTTTCCGAAACATTGGGAAGTACTGTCTAAGACAGGATTGGAAGTGACCAAATGGCGGAGAAGAGCACGGAATTGATACATGGCGATCTTGTAAAGAAGGATCCCACGAAGTTGAGGCTGAAACCGAATCTTCAGAACTACGAGCAGCTGAGGAAGACCTTCAAGTGGTCCGATGCCGACAAGGAAGTCGAGTGGTTCCCTGGCGGAAAGCTGAACGCTGCCTACAACGTGATCGACAGGCATGCGAAGGGCTCCAGGAAGAACAAGATTGCTCTCATCTTCGATGACGGCGAGGGACACACTCAGAAGCTCACGTTCCAGCAACTCTACGAGATGATGAACAGATTCGCGAACGTCATGAAGAAACTCGGGATCAAGAGGCAGGACAGGGTGTTCTTCTTCCTGCAGAGATCCCCGGAGCTGTACGCCGGATTCCTGGCTGCGATAAAGTACGGTGCGATTGCGAGCCCGATGTTCCCGGCCTTCGGCCCTGATGCCATCAGGGACAGGCTTCTGGACAGTGGCGCGGTCGCGCTGGTAACCGATTCGGATCTCAAGAAGCGCGTATACGAGGTGAAGAACCTGCTTCCCGAGCTGAAGCATATGATCATCGTCGGCAAGGATGTCGCAGCTGGCGAGGTGAGCTGGGAGAAGGAGATGGCCGCGGCCTCGGACAAGTTCGATGCGGTTCCGATGGATCCCGAGGAATTCATGTACATGCTCTATACATCGGGCACGACCGGCAAGCCGAAGGGTGTTGTCCACGCGCACAAAGGCATCGTGCAGGCACATCTCACGACGAAAATGGTGCTTGACGTCCACGAGGAGGATGTGTACTGGTGCGGCGCGGACCTGGGCTGGGTCACTGGCGTTGTCTACGGCGTCCTCGGACCGTGGTCGAACGGGACCACTCAAGTCGGCCTCGGCGGGAGGTTCGATCCCGACAGATGGTACAAGACGATCCAGGACTACAAGGTCTCCATCTGGTACACCGCACCGACTGCCGTCAGGATGTTGATGGCAAGGGGCGACGAAATACCGGCTAAGTACAATCTGTCGAGCCTGAGAGCGCTCTACTGCGTCGGTGAGCCACTGAACCCCGAGGGGGTCAAGTGGGCACAGGAAGTGTTCGACAACAAACCGTTCCACGACACTTGGTGGCAGACGGAGACGGGTAGCATACTGATCACGAACTTCCCGGAGATGGACATCAAGCCAGGCTCGATGGGGAAGCCGCTCCCGGGGATAGAGGCCGCCATCGTCGACGAGACCGGCAAGGTGCTAGGGCAAGGCCAAGAGGGCAATTTGGCGCTCAGGCCGGGCTGGCCAGCCATGATGAGGCAGATATGGAAGAACCCCGCGAAGTACAACGAGTGCTTCAGGAACGGCTGGTACTACACCGGCGACACTGCCCAGATCGACAAGGACGGGTACTTCTGGTACGTTGGAAGGGCTGACGATGTTATCAAGACCTCAGGTGAGAGAGTCGGGCCTTTCGAGGTTGAGAGCGCTCTGATCGAGCATCCGGCAGTCGCAGAGGCAGGTGTCATCGGGAAGCCAGACGAACTGAGAGGGAACATCATCAAGGCGTTCATCGTGCTGACGCCTGGATACAGCGACTCCCCGCAGCTCAAGGAAGATATACAGAAATTCGTCAAGACCAAGCTGGCTGGGCACGCGTTCCCGAGAGAGATCGAGATCGTGAAGACGCTCCCGAAGACCAGGAGCGGCAAGATCATGAGGAGACTGCTCAGAGCCAGAGAACTAGGCCTTCCGATTGGAGACACTTCGACGCTTGAGGACTAGAAACACCAACACCCTTTTCTAGGAGGGGGGCATCCCCCTCCAACAATCACACTTTACATCTGTTAGAGGTGGCTCCAGACATGAACGCGACCATGGACCAAAAGCAGAGACTGGTTGATGGGAACTCGCTGTTCAAGAAGACAGTCGATCCTATGCTTCTGGCACGCTTGGCCAAGAAGCAGGAACCGTTCGTGGCCATCCTCGCTTGCTCGGACTCCCGCGTTTCTCCTATCAAGATATTCAACCTGTCCTTGGGCGACGCATTCGTCGTCCGGGTTGCGGGGAATAGCGCTTCCGATCCTTCGATTCTTGGCAGCCTCGAGTACGCTGTGGAGCACCTGCATGTGGGGTCGCTCCTCGTCCTCGGGCACACAGGCTGTGGAGCGGTCAAGGCGGTCATTGATGGATCGGGCAATGAGAATCTAAGGCCGGTCGTGAGAGACATCGAGAGGGCCCGGGCAAAGGTCCCTATGGATCAGATCAACAATCAGAATGCGATCGCCGAAGGCAATGTCCGGTTGCAGCTTCGACTGATCGAGGACAATAGCAGGATCATTCATGATGCGGTATCAGACGGCAAGCTGGCATTGTACGGTGCGATGTACGATCTGGAGACCGGACTGGTCAGGTTCGTCTGAAGAGCAGAATCAGCGGAACACTAAGGGTGAGATAACATGAGGGAAGCAAAGGACGAGAAGCTGCCAAACAGGTGGATAAGAGTAATTGGGGCAATCCTCATACAAATGGCACTGGGGTCGATCTATGCGTGGTCCATATTCAACAAGCCTCTGGCCGCCGACCTCGGAGAACCTTCGAAATCGCTTCAGGTGTTAGGGATATTCGCTACGAGCCTGGCGGGGTTCGGCCTGTTCGTAACTGTTGGAGGCAAGCTCCAGGACAAGAGCGGACCTAAGAACATAGCCATGCTTTCCGGCGTGGTATACGCACTGGGGTACATCATCTCGTCCCAGTTCACGGATAGCATGGCGCTGATGTACATAGGCTACGGCGTTCTTGGTGCGGGCGTCGGCATAGGCTACAGTTGTGCTTTGTCATGTTGCGTCAAGTGGTTTCCCGACAAGCGCGGCCTCATTTCAGGACTCGCGGTCGCGGGATTCGGCGCGGGCACGTTCGTGTTCGCCCAGGTAGGTCAGTTCATCATCGATTCCGGCAGCACAGATGCCGCTGGACTCAGCAGTGCCTACCTTTACCTGGGCCTGATATTCTTTGCCATGGTGATCGCGGGCGCGCAGCTCTTGCGCGACCCACCGACGGGCTTCTGTCCCGCTGGTTGGTCACCTCCGAAGACGGGCTCTGGCAGCACTGCCAAGAAGCAGTTCTCACCAAGAGAGATGGTGCGCACGAAGAGCTTCATTTTCCTGTGGTTGATGTTCGTGCTATCAGCGACCTGCGGTCTCATGATGATAGGCAACGTCTCTAACCTCGGTCAGAACTTCGAGGACATCTACGCCAATGCTACCACAGGGTTCGACTCCTCGACCCAGAACGTCATGGTGACCGCTCAGGTGGCCACTATCACGGGCGTCCTTGCGATTTTCAACGGGACGGGCAGGATCGTCTGGGGGCTGGTCTCTGACAAGATCGGCCGGATGAAGACGATGAAGCTGATGTTCCTGGTTCAGTCAGTCATCCTGTTCTCCGCGGCGGCATTCGTCATGAGCAAGCCGGTCAACGAGAATACGGTCTTCATAGGCGTCACGGCTATCGTATCGCTCGAGGGGTTCTGTTTCGGAGGCAACTTTGCGCTCTTCCCGCCGACGACGGCGGAGTACTTTGGCACGAAGACCCTGGGCACCAACTATGGCATAGTGTTCACCTCGTATGCAGTCGGAGGAGTGATCGGTGGCCTTATGCCTGGCATCATCAAGGGCGGGTTCGAGTGGGTGTTCATCGCGACGGCATTGGGGTCCTTGGTGGCGTTTGGCATCGCATGGATCACAAAGAATCCGGCGGACTCGGAACCAGTAGCCGAAGCGACCAAAGCATAGGCGATGCGGACAAAACTGGCGCGGCAAACCCCTTCCAAAACCCAGTCTTCTTTCTTGATGCTGGTGCCATTGTTTCGATTCCCCACTCTCTGGACCTCCTATTCAGACGGGAAAGCTTTTATCAGGTTCAGCCATAACCCGATGCCAAGGTATCTATCATGCTGAAAGAGTGCAACGAACACGGGTATTTTAGAGCCGAAATGTGCCCCGTGTGCGGCGATGAAGGCCGGTTTCTGATGAACACCGAGGAGCTCGATAGGCTCAGCAGAACGATGGCCGGCGTTCTGAGGCATTTTCCAGAGCGGTTCGATCTGAGGATGGACAGCCACGGATTCGTCAGCCTCAGGGATTTCGTGAACGCGCTTCAAGGAAAGCAGCAGAGATACCACTGGGTCAGGCCTCATCACATAGTAGCGATCATCGAAACGGACAGCAAGGGCAGGTACGAGCACAGGGACGGCATGATCAGGGCTACGTACGCCCATTCGTTCCAGGTGGATTTAGATCTGCCCTCTGGCGGAACCCCCGACAAGCTCTACTATCCGACGACGAAGGAGGAGGTCGACATCGTTCTCGAGGTCGGCCTGAAGCCCTCAGATAGGAAGATGGTCCACTTGAGCAGGGGGATCGGAGACGCTGTCAACGCGGGAAGAGTGAGGACTCCCGAGCCAGTCATTCTCGAGGTCGATTCGAGAGGCGCTACCGAGGACGGGATCGTCATCCAGAAGGCCGGCAGGACAGTCTTCCTGACCACCGATGTTCCCCCGAAATACCTGACTAAGATTGAAGTGGACCTTTCCGAGTTCCCTCCTGAGAAGCCTGTGAGCGAGAAGAAGGAGGAGAGAAAGGAAGAGGGGGACGACGAAGCCCCGGTCGTTCAGGAACTCCCGCCTGAGGAGTGAACTCCGCGCTGTACATTCGCACACCACCAGCTGAACCCTTAATATCCAGCCAATCACCTTCAACGTCCAGATGTTCACGCGGGCCGACCAGCTTTTGATCGAGACGAACGAGGATCAGTTCCCTCTCCACGCTCTCGAATTCCATTGGGACGAGTTCGAGCCGCACCTGGAATGCTACGATATCTCTGAAAAGGAGACTGCGGAGTTCGACCTTGAAGATGTCAGATTCTCGGTCAGCAAGAAGAGAACATGCATCGGCCAGTGGGACGGAGACGAATACACCCCGTGCCCGAAACAGACTGCAGTAGACAGGTTCGGCCAATGCGCGGAGTGCGCTGGCGAGTCTTTCATTCCGTTCCAGGAATGCATATTCGAGCCGAAGTGCGACGGAGAGAAGTGCAACCTGGATTTCTGCCGTCGGGAACACGTGCTCTACGTAGCTTTCTACGATACACGTATGAAGATAGGAATGAGCTCCTCCCGGAGGGTCGACAAGCGGTTGATCGAGCAGGGCGCGGACGCCTACTTCATAATCGGCAAGTTCGGCACCCGCAAGAATGCAAGAAGAAAAGAGAATGAGATCTCCGCCAGGCTGGGGATACCGCAGTCGTACAGGCAGGAGACGCTGCTGCGCAATCTGGAAAGGCCAGTTGATGAGCACGGGATCGAGGGCAGGTATGAGGCCTTGAAGATCACCATTGGCGAAGCGTATCAGCTCAATCCAGAGCCTCTGAAATGGCTCAAGGGCTATCCGATTGACCTACCGCTCAAGGGAACCCCGAAGCTACTCGAATCGTGGGGCAGCCACAAAGGTGAGCTGGTCGGCATCAAGGGCAAATGGCTCGTTTTCGAATCCGAAGGACTCAAGGCGCTCAGCCTGGCGGACATGCCTTCCAGGTTTCTGGCTCGGACCGTCGCATGACGGACTGGCCAAAAACAGAAATAGGATTCCAGCATTGGTGATGCGTAGGTGGACCCATGAGAATCACAAGTCTAGGCCATTCTGCTTTCCTGTTGGAGGGGAGGGACAGGGTCCTCATAGATCCGTTCCTCACGGGGAACCCGATGGCATCAACGACCGCTGATAAAGTGGACTGCGACATCATCTGCGTCACCCACGGACACGGTGACCACCTCGGCGACGCGGTCAATATCGCTCGGAGAACCGGGGCGGTCGTCGCGTCCATCATCGAGATGTCCGAATGGCTGGAGAAGACCGGGGTCAAGAGTGTCGGGTTCAACATGGGCGGGACGGCGACCATAAGGAACACCAAGATAACGATGGTCCCAGCATTCCATTCGTCCAGCATTGGCGCCCCGGGGCTCGAGTTTTCGGCCGCCATGGCTGTGGGCATGGTCGTCGATTCGGGGAAGGTAGTGTACCACGCGGGCGACACGTGCGTCTTTGGGGACATGAAGCTGATAGGCGAACTGTACAAACCAGATGTCGCGCTGCTCCCGATCGGTGGGTTCTTCACGATGGATCCGAGGCAGGCCGCCATGGCGACCGGATTGATCAACCCGAAGATCGCGATCCCGATGCACTATGGAACTTGGCCTCCGATCGAGCAGGACCCAAAGGAATTCGAGAAGCTCGCGAAGAAGTCCTCAAAGGCCAAGATAGTCATACTGAAGCCAGGCGAGCATCTGGAAGTTTGATCACAGATGACCAACACACTGACCCCAGCCGACATCAGGAAGCGGCACGGCTCTCTATTCTCCAAGCGACTCATCACATTGGTCGACGAGAAGGCCGGAAGGGCGAAGATCATCGAGGAGTGCTGCGCGCAGGGGCCGGTCGAATGGGACGCGGTGAACCGACTCAGAGCCAGAGGCGTGGTCGAGCATGTCGAGGTCGTGGGCACCACTCTGATCATGGACACCAGGATCGGCGAGGGCGATGTGCATTTCGGCCCTGCCTCTAGGGACACTGGCGGCCAGGCGCTGAAGTCGCTGATCGTGAAGAACGGCAAGGTAGAGACGACATGGATAGGCCTTGCGGGTGCGAGCGTAGGAGTCGGTGCATGCCTCCCCCAGGCGGAGGGCGTCGAGAAAGCAGAGTACCTCAGCGACGAGCTTGTTGGCGGCAGCAAAAGGGTCGAGATAAGGATAACGACTCCGGCCCAGAGGAGGCTCGTGATCGGCATAGACGACACCGACACAAAGG
The DNA here is from genome assembly GCA_022865445.1 of Thermoplasmata archaeon. Classification (GTDB taxonomy): domain Archaea; phylum Thermoplasmatota; class Thermoplasmata; order UBA10834; family UBA10834; genus COMBO-56-21. The sequence continues at coordinate 8,992 of JALHSX010000228.1, forward strand.
AGAAGGGCGCCACGTGGGTACTCGGCCTCAATCTCGGAAGGGAGATGCCGCACGGAATCCTCCTGTCTCACAAGATCGTCCAGCTCAATCCTCACGCGCCCCAGAAGACGACCAATTGCGCTTCAACTGGCGTGGCTTTTGCCGTTCTGCCTGAGGCTTCTAAGAAGACAGTCGACTGGGCCAAGGATTTCGTCGCGAAGGGCACCTTCTCCGACCAGACGGCTATGGCGGTCTATGAAGGCCTTGACATCCCGAAGAAGCTCGTGAAGTACGGCGCGAACGCCAAGGAGACAATACTGTCCATCCACGACGCGGAACATGTGGCGAAGGAGTGCGGCGTCCATATACACGAGATAACGGGAAAGCGCGGGTCGATCGGTGCCGTGGCGGCCATCGGCTGCTTCGACCTAGGACTGTACAGTGCTGGCCTGCCCGAGGACTTCAGGCACATATAGGTTTAAATCACGTCCTCGCATTTGAGGCGAACAACGGTCAGAGCCCATGACAACGGATCTCACAAGAGCCATCTCATCAACCGCATACAACACCTACGAGAAGCGTCTTCTGAAGGAGGTCGCGACGATGCCCGTCCCACACCATGTCGCGATAATCATGGACGGGAACAGACGCTACGCCAAGGAGTTCGGCCTGATGGTCTCCGAGGGGCACGAGAAAGGCCGGGAAAAACTCGAGAACATGCTCGAGTGGTGCATGGACATCGGCGTCAAGATGCTCACGGTGTACGCGTTCTCCACCGAGAACGTCGGCCGGGACAAGCAAGAGGTCGAGGACCTCATGCGCATGTTCATCCAGAACTTCCGAAAGCTGGCAGAGGACGAGCGGATCCACAAACACAAGATCAGGGTGAAGATCCTGGGTCAGAGAGACCTGCTCCCGAAGGACCTCAGAGAGGCTATCCAGTACGCTGAGGACAGGACCAAGGACTACAATGAGTACTTCTTCAACATCGCTGTCGGCTACGGTGGAAGGGAGGAGATACTGCACGCGATTCGAGACGTCGCGCAGGCGGTGAAGGACGACAAGCTGAAAGTGGACGACATCACCGAGAAGACTTTCTCCGAGTACCTCTACACCAAGGACATGCCTGACCCGGACTTGATCCTGAGGACAAGTGGCGAAGAGCGCATATCCAACTTCCTTCTGTGGCAGCTCGCCTACTCCGAGCTGTATTTCTCCGATGTCTACTGGCCGGGTTTCAGGAAGATCGACTTCCTGAGGGCTGTGAGGGCCTACCAGCTGAGGAAGCGCCGGTACGGGACATAGGCACTTTTCGGCATGTTCCTGAGCGTCTATCATCAATAGTTCGACAAAATGGATACGAATTGGATGCTTGTGAACCACGTTCTTGAACGGATTCCGTTAGTTTGAAGTAGGACCTGCTTATTGGAGGTCCGGTATTGCGATGACATCAGCACCTTCGACAGAAACACCATGCGAGATCTACGAGAGATGGAAGGGCCTCGACCTGAAGATGCTCCCGATCGACAGGACGGACATCCGGATACTGTGCGAGCTCAGGGAGAATGCCCGGATGAGCAACTCGGAGATCGCGAAGAAGCTGAGCGTCACGGAGGCGACGGTCAGGCGGAGGATCAAGAACCTGATCGAGAAGGGCATCATCCTTCGGTTCTCTATTCACATCGATTACAGGCTCATCGAGAACACTGTCAAGGCGTACATCCATGTGAAGACCGTCACGGACAAGCTCGACAAGGTCGTTCAGCACCTGACCAATCACAACAGGGTGGTCGCGGTCTACAGAGTCACTGGTGAGTACGACCTGCTTGTTGTTGCGTTGTTCGTGGGCATGACCGAGCTTCAGGAGTTCATTGACACATTCCTGAAGATGGACGGCATCAAGGAGACTGACACGCAGATAGTCATGAGCGCCCACAAGGGTGTCCCGTGGACTGGGATCTAGTCTTGGAATCTCGAGAAGTGGCCGCCAGGCCAACTACGCCGCTTGGAGTGCTATCTGGACCACGTCCATCGTCTTGATATCCAATCCGGCTTTCTTCGCGCCGGCATTGAGGTTGACCTGACAGAAGGGGCACGATGTCGCGATGACCTCGGCACCCGCTTTGACGAACTGCTTCACCCTCTCGGCGGCGATGTCCTCTGCCATGTCGTTGAAGGCGGATTTGAAACCGCCGCCGGCACCGCAGCACACTGAGTCATCTCGCTCCTCCTTGATCTGTAGGAGCTGGAGTCCCGGAATCGCCTTGAGCACGTTCCTGGGCGCGTCATAGACCTTCGCGTGCCTCCCAAGATGGCACGGGTCGTGGTACGCGACCTTCTTATTGAACTCCTTCGTGAACTTGAGCTTCCCTTCCTTGATCAGCGTCTCGAGGTACTCGGATATGTGGAACAGCTTGTAGCTGGGCTTCCCCGTTAGCTTCGGATAGTCGGTCTTCATCGTATTGTAGCATCCAGCGCATGCAGTCACCATGACCTTCCAACCGCGCTTGTCCATTTCTTGGACGTTGTGGGGTGCGAGCTCGTCCCTGACAGGCCCTTTCTGACCCGTTCTCAACAGCGGAGAACCGCAGCACCATTCGTCTTCTCCCAGGATGTTGAACTTCACTCCCGCTTTGTCGAGTAGCTTTGCGGTTGCTACGGCCAAAGGCTGGAGTCTGTAGGCCTCTGTGCAGCCGGTGAAGAATATGACATCAGGATTGGGGGAGAGCTTGAGGTCCGCAGGCAGCCAAGCAGCCCTCTTCTCCTTCGGCTCGTCGTACGGGTTCCGCTTCTGGACCACTCTCTCCTTGATCTTTCTCTGAGCCTCCGGCGGTCCGTAGCCCTCGGAGATCAGCCATTCCTTGACCTCTTCCCAGAGCTGCGGGAACTTTATCTCGACGTGGCACTTGTGCTCGCATGCCGCGCACGAGGTGCATTGAAAGACGCGCTCTGCGAACCGGGGCGTGATCTTGGTCTCCCTTCTGAGCAGTCTGTCCATCGGGGTCTTGGCAGCCATCTGCTTGAGGTAGAAGACCTTGCCTCTTGGCGATGAGGACTCCCACCCGATGAGGCTATGCACTGGGCAGACGTCCTTACAGTATCCGCACTGCAGACAGGCGTAGAGATCCTTCTCTATCTCGTTGATCTTTCTCATGATAGTCACCAAATGACCGTCGAATGGTCCCGAACCTGTCCCATCAGGGTCGGGAGCCGCTACAGCCCCTTGTCACAAGTGATGGCTTCAATGATGATAAACCTAGCGAGCTACCTACGAAATGGTAGTGCCTGGCCTACTTGCGTAGGCTACTGGATTTCGCTCTTTGCTTCTTAGGCTCGAGACGGATTTCAACTACCTTGCCCGGCCCGTATCCCTTTAGGCTGCTGAGCATCCCCCGGACGGTGTCGTCAACGATGCTAGAAACGAATTTGCCGGCGGCAATCTTCCTGCCGTCGACCAGTATCTGCACGCCTATATCCGAGAGCTCCTTGCAGTCCTTTAGCTTCCTCTTGCCCGCCACGATGGCCCTCGCGAGCCCGTCGCAGTCCAGGCGGCACTTGCCGCAGTCGAGCCCTGGAAGTTGCTCCTTGACCCGCTCGACAGCAACCTCTTTCTCGATGTACTTCACCAGATCCGCAAGCTTCGGGTTGGTCAGGACGGTACCCTTCCTGGGAGTGACATGGCCGATCGCAACCTTCGGGAACGAGCCCTCCTTGAACCCTTCGATGATCAGGACATCTGGCCTGAACTCGGCCAAAAGCATGCGCGCGATGTCGTCCGCAGATGTCTTCGAGTGTTTGATCATGGTCGTCTCAGTCTCAGAGGAGAATACGACCGGGTCGCTTCCCGCCTTCCAGTGCCTCCAGGTGTCCTTCCCCTCGCAGTCTATGGTCTTGTCGTGCGGAGTGTGCTTGATGGATGAGACCCTATAACCCTTCTTGACCAGGGCTCTGACCAATCGCTCGACGAGCTTCGTCTTGCCCGCATCCTGGTAGCCGTAGATGCCGATGATCATCCGCCGTCTCCGAGACCCGATACAAGTGACGGGGGATAAAAGCTGATGGTGGTCTTCACTTCCTTCTGAGCAACGAGCCGACCATTCGTGGGATGCTTGCATAGATCGTATCCTCCGTCCAGTCCAGCTCCCCCTTCTCGCAGACCGTTGACTCGCTCAGGTTGGCGGCGGCCTCTCTTAGCGCGTCCATCTCTCCGTCTGTGGCACTGCGCTTTCCCACGATGGAGTCTATCTTCTTGGAGAGCTCCTGCGCTGCTCGGATCCTGTTCTCGGTCCTGTCAGCCACATCCTCGGAGATAAGGCCCATCCTCTTCTTGATCGAGTTCAAGCCAAGGCCTGATGAATAGGATGCGTCGACGATCGCTGCCCTCGTCATCCACCTGGTCTCGTAGTTGAGAACATACTTCCAACTCGGCATCGTGGCCAGCTTGATGTGGTCTTCCAGGGTAGACGCGAACAACCTAAAGCCCAGCTGGTCGGGGTTCTCGAATGCATTCCCTCCAGGGTCGATGAATGGTGCTAGCGGACTGATGAAAGGAAACAGTCTCTTCCCCTTGAACTTCTCGTAGAGTTTCTCGGCATACCTCACGGTTCCGTCTACGGATTCGGGAGTCTGGAGCGGCAGGCCGATCATGTAGAACATGTCGAACCGGCCGCAGCCGGCGTCCAAGAACGCCTCCGCCGACTTCTCGAGCCCCGCATTCGTGTACGGTTTTCCCTGGGCCTTCCGCACTTCTTCGTCGTGCGTCTCCGGCGATATCTGGACGCTGAAGTTCTCGACGCTTCTGGCGACCTCCTCCGCGAACGCTTTGTCCGCCGGCGTGAACAGCTCGATCACAACATCGTTCTTGACCTTCCGAGCCTTCAGCTCAGAGAGGAATCTGGAGGCGTATTGTCTTCCCGGTTGTCGGATGTCGCCAACAACGAATGTTGCGCCTTTCACGTACTCCTCAGCTCTGGCCACATCGTCAGCGAGCATCTCGGGTGATCTGTAGGCAGGTTTGTCCCTCCCGAAGTTCCTGGAGAACGAGTCGCACGAGCCCGCGCAGTTAACGCAGTTGTGAGTACAGCCTCTGACTGAGACAGCGATGGACATGGGGTTGTTCTTCCAGTTCTTGTATGGCAAGTGGCCTTCCAAGTCTCTGTACCTCAGGACCTTCCTGACCATCAGACCGTAGTCGATCATGACATCGTCGAGATTCTCTGGCACGTGCGACAGGGGATTGATCGTGATCCCCTTGCCGCTCCTCCATGTCAGGTTGGGAATGCCGTCCAGAGGTTTCCTCGAAGACAGGGCGTCCATCAACATCTGCATGGGTTTCTCGGTCGAATCCCCTCTCAGGACGAAGTCGACCTCAGGGTGCTTGGCGAGGAGCTCCTCGTGGTAATAGGTTGAGCTGAACCCGCCGAATACGATCGGCCTGTCGGGATGCTGCCGCTTCACGATCTTGGCCAGTTCTAGCGCCCCTTGGACGTGGGGCATCCAGTGCAAGTCAATTCCGAAGACACCGGCGTCGATGGATTTCACAAATCTCTCTGGCTCGAACCTCTTCGATGCGAGCATCTTCGTGGCTATGTTGACGATTCTGACAGAGTAGCCATTGGATTCGAGATGCGAGGCTATGGTTGTGAATCCGATGGGGTACATCTCGAACACAGGTGTAGACGGGATGAGATCGCTAACAGGGCCCAGTAGGAGCGTCCGCTTGCGGAAGTCCATGACGCTTGGAGGATGCAGGAGAACAAGGTCCGGGACCGTCATTGGGCGATAACAGCAGAGCCAGCATATAAAAACCTACTCAATTACACTGCAAAGGGTTGGCCACTGATTGAAAGCGGACAGCTCTGTCGAGGAGATTACTATTAAATCATCAAACCAATACTCACTCCGGTGCATAAATGAAGATGACCAAGTGGATAATCGGACTCGCGGTTCTTGCATTGTTGCTCACTGCATTACCGTTGAACGCAAGTGCGAACACAGTGACGATCGCGCCAGGTGACTCGTACACAAAGACTGTGAAGGCCTCCCTCAACGAGATCATGCCCTACGTGTGGAGTTCCGACGTGACCCTGCATTTCACCATAACGGCACCAGGTAGTGTTGTCCTGACGGACGAGGACACCGACTACGGTTCTGCCGTCATGACAGCGGATCAGGCTGGCACATACCGCTTCACTTGGCAGAATACGGGATCCACGGCCGCCACCTTGAACGTCATGAACTTCTTCTCGGATGTCGAGCATGGGATATCCAATTTCATTTGGGGCCTATTCATCGCGGTGATTGTGATCATCGTTGTCATTGTCGTGATAGTCTTGGTTGTCATGAGCGGCGACAAGAAGAAGACGCAGCCAATCCAGCAATTCGGACCCATGGCACCGCCGATGGCCCCCGTGGGAGGCAATTGCCCGATGTGCGGGACCCCGGTCGATCCGCAGGGTATGTTCTGTGCCAAATGTGGTGCCAAGCTTAGGTAGTCGACGCCCGCCAAACCTCTTCCATTTCCTAATACTGCTGAAATGAACAGCCCGTGCCGTCGAGTTACGACACCCCTCTCCTAGAACTGCATGCACTGACCTGAAAAACGCTTTATACCTTGCAGGGAATCTCCGAACAATGCTAGCAGAGGACTATATGGGAGTCGCAGTTTTTGCGATAATAGCCCTGCTTGTTCCAACTCTCGTTTTCCTCCTCACTAGATACATACGAACTGACAAGAAAGACCCTCGAGGCATGACGACCTACGAGTGCGGTGAGGTTCCGGTTGGGGACGCGCAGATACAGTTCCACTTCCAGTACTACATGTACGCGATCATCTTCGTCGCATTCGACCTTGTTGCGGTCTTCGTCCTGATGTGGTCGCTAGTCTTCACCGATCTGAGCCAACTCGGGAAACTCTATATGCTCATGTTCTTGGGCATACTCCTCGTAGGCGTCACATACGCTTTGAAGAAGGAGGAGATAATCTGGATCTGAAGAGTCAGCCAAACGATCCGTCCTTGGGGAATGTCATCGCCTTCCGCTCAAAGGATTTCGTTAAGTGGGCCGACGGAGTCCTCGAGGGCGTCCTCAGGCGTTCCCCCATCGGCAGCGGTGTGGATTACCTTACCAAGGACTTCTTCAACTGGGCGACCAGAAACTCGATCTATCCGTTGCACTTTGGCATCATGTGTTGCGCCTTGGAGATGGCCGTCGCATCCGCTCCGAGGTTCGATGCTCAGCGGTTCGGGGTCATCTACCGCTCGACGCCGAGACAGTGCGACGTTCTTCTCGTCAACGGTCCAGTGAGCAAGAAGCTCAAGCCTGCGCTGAGGCGGCTCTACGACCAGATGCCAGGCCCGAAGTGGGTCATCGCCATGGGCGAATGCGCAATCTCGGGCGGGCCGTTCTACAACAGCTACAGCGTCGTGCCCGGAGTCGACCAGTTCATTCCGGTCGACATCTACATTCCTGGGTGTCCTGCAAGGCCGGAAGCCCTGATCGACGCGTTCATCAAACTCCAGAAGATGATCAAGGAGAACAAGAAAGGACTGCTGACGGGCAAGTGAGGGAAGGAAGATAACATGGGTGAGAGGGGGACCAGATTTCTGCGCGAGGGTATGGAGAGGCCCGCGAGCAGGATCGACGACGTGCCTGAGGAGAAGGTGATCCGCTCGCTCCTTGACAGCTTCCCATCGACCGTCACCGACTTCAAGAAGCTCGGCAAAGGCGTCGTCCGCGCGAGGATCGAGCGCCGGGACCTCTACAGGTGCTGCAAGTTCCTCAAAGACCAGCTGGGGTTCGAGCACCTCTCAATGATATCGGCTGTCGAGTACGACAAAAGGTTCGAGATAGTCTACCACATCTCGTGCTATGGTTCCTGTCTGCTGCTCGAGTTGATCACAAGCACTCCCAAGGACGATCCGAGCGTTGACTCTGTCACCTCTATCTGGGGCGGGGCGAACTGGCAGGAGCGGGAATCGTACGACCTGATGGGGGTCAAGTTCAACAACCATCCGAGGCTGGAGCGCATCCTCCTGCCGAAAGATACCCTGTACCACCCTCTCAGGAAGGACTTCAAGGGGGGTGGCTGATTGGCCGAGATGTGGATCAACATGGGCCCGCAGCACCCGATGACGCACGGCCTGTGGAATCTTAGGATCAAGGTCGACGGCGAGACGATCGTCGACGCTGAACCAGAGGTCGGATACCTCCACAGAGGTATCGAGAAGCTGTGCGAGAACCGCACCTACACACAGATCATACCGATTGCGGACAGGCTCTGCTACGGGTCTTCGCTGACTTGGAGTCATCTTTACTGCATGACCGTCGAGAACCTCATGGGCATCGAGGTCCCCGCAAGGGCGGAATACATCCGGGTGGCGTCGATCGAGATGCAGAGGATCGCATCGCACCTGATGTGGCTCGCAGCATATGCTGCGGACCTAGGCGCCATGATCGGATTCATTTACACTATGAGGGACAGAGAGGTCTTCATCGACCTTCTCCAGGCGCTCACGGGCTCTAGGATTACGTACAACTTCCCGAGGATTGGCGGCGTCGCGCATGACCTACCGCCCAACTTTGAGAGAGACTCTTTGCGCGCGTGCGACTACATGGAGAAGAAGCTGAAGGAGTACGAGGACCTGTTCGATGGTTCGAAGGTCTTCATGATGAGGAACCAAGGCGTGGGCGTATTCCGGAAGGAGGATGCGATGAACCTCGGGGTGACCGGGCCACCTCTGAGGGCGTCTGGTGTCAAGTACGACCTGAGGAAGGATATGCCGTACTCGGTCTATCCCGAGATGGATTTCGAGCCTGCGACTCATCCGGACTGTGATTGTTACGCTAGATATCGCGTGAGAATGGACGAGATGTATGAGAGCTGCAAGATCATCCGCCAAGCGGTTCAGAAGATGCCCAAGGGCAAATGGAGGACCGTCGCCCCGAGGAACGCTCCTGCGGGGACGGGCCTTGGCAGAGTCGAGGACCCCAGAGGCGAGGGGATGATGTACGTCGTCGGTGACGGCACCGACAGGCCTTACCGGCTCAAGATAAGGAGCCCGATCTTCGTCACTGTCTCGGCTGCCAAGAAGATGCTGGTCGGATACAAGATCGCAGACGTAGTCGCCATCATGGGCGGGCTCGATATGTGCATCGGGGAGTCGGATAGGTGAATCCATGAACCTGTACGAATTCTGCTATGGAATCATACACTGGCTCGTTGATCTCATCAACCATCTCTGGTACTGGCTGGGAAATCTGCTTCCCTGGTGGTTTGGCGATTTCTTCAGCGCGGTGGGGGACCTCGCTGCATCCCACGGCAACATCGTCGTGTTCACGATACTACTCGAAGTGCTGGTCATCCTAATAATCGCAGTCGTCAACGTGCTGAACTTCATCTGGATAGACAGGAAATTCATGGGGAGGATGTTCGACTTCTATGGTCCGTACTATGTGGGCTTCAGGATCGGAGGCTGGCTCCAGAACATCGCGGACGGGATCAAGCTGTTCGTCAAGGAGATCATCACCCCAGCGAAAGCGGACAAGATAGGCTTCTATCTCGGGCCGGTCATATTCGTCTCATCGTCCTTCTTGGCACTTTCGACGATCCCTCTCGGAAGAGACTTCGGGATCGCAACCAACCCCTCCGGGTTGGGCGTTCCTGCGAGCGCACTGATGGCCTTCGCGTTCTTCGCGATCGCGCCGTTCGCGATACTCATTTCTGGCTGGTCGTCCAACAACAAGTACACTCTGATCGGCGGGATGAGGTCCGCGGCCCAGATGATGAGCTACGAGATACCCATGCTGCTGACGGTAGCGAGCGTGTTCCTGCTCGCTGGCAGCTTCGACTTCATGGACATCGTGTCAGCCCAGCACGACATCTGGTTCGCGATACCGCTCGCCCTCGGATTCGTGATATTCCTTGTGTGCCTGGTCGCTGAGGTGGAGATACAGCCGTTTGACCTTCCCGAGGCAGAGGCGGAGCTGGTCGAGGGCTGGACAACCGAGTACTCCGGCATGCGGTTCGGATTCTTCATGATGACGAGCTACCTCCGGGGGTACATAGGCGGCGCTCTCGCGACCGCTCTGTTCCTTGGCGGCTGGCACGGGCCAGCGTTCATCCCTGAACCGATATGGTTCTTGATCAAGGCGTACATCGTGTTCGTGGTCATAGAGTGGATGAGATGGTCCACTCCGAGAGTCAGAGTCGACCAGCTTCTCAACATCGGTTGGAACCGACTGATGCCCCTCGCCATGCTCAACCTCCTGATAGCTGCTTCGATGAAGACGCTGGGGTGGTTCTGATGGCCCCGAAGAAGAAGCAGAGCACATTCGGCTTTGTCCTCAGGCCGATGAAGCGAACTGGCGCACAGGTCTGGAGATCTCTGATCGTCGGTAAGCCGAACACAGTCCTCTATCCCTATCAGAAGCTCGACCTTCCGCCAACCTACCGCGGCAAGCACACCCTGGACTTCAAGCGATGCATCGGCTGCGGCAACTGCGTCGAGATATGTCCAAACGATTGCATGTGGATGGAGAAGCTCGAAGACCCGGAACTCGGAAAGATAGAGCGCCCAGGCGTCGACATGGGCAGGTGTCTCTTCTGCGGTTTCTGCGTAGAGGTCTGCCCGACCGTGGCTATCCATGAGACGGTCGAGTTTGAGCTTGCCGACGGAGACCGGGAGAAGATCAAGTTTGGCCCGAAAGAGCTCAGGGACGACGCATACTCAGACAAGATCGTCGAAGAGAGACAGAAGCGTTCAGTGCCAGTCCTTGATCTAGGCAAGTGCACTGGTTGTGAGAAATGCGCGGGTGAGTGCCCGGAAATATGCATAGCCATGATGCCCATCGAGTCGGTGGGCAAATCGAAGCCTGAGATAGCTCTTCCCAAGTGCACGGCGTGCGGGAAATGCGTCGTCGTATGCCCCGAAAAGGCTCTGACGATGAAGGATATGTACGAATCGTATTTCGAGATGCCAGAGCCGAAGTTCATCCTCAAGAATTGCACCGGGTGCAGTGCCTGTGCGAAGGCATGTCCCGCAGATGCAATCTACATGACGGACATGCCGGGCACTGAGAAGATACTCAAAGATGGCAAGAAGAGCAAGCCCAAGAAGCGCGCGGTGTTCGTTCTCGAGAAGTGCGTTGGCTGCGGCAAGTGCTTCAGAGCGTGCAAGTTCAATTCGATCGAGATGCCGGGGGTGAAGAAGTGACCTGGGAGCTGTTCTTGTTCCTGTTCTTGGCCTCTTCAGCCCTGATATCAGCGCTGCTCGTCATCGCCTCGAAGGAGGTCGTCCACAGCGTTATCGCGCTCGCGACGTGCTTCATCTCTATCGCGGCCTTGTTCATCATGTTGAGCGCCGAGTTCGTGGCGATCGTCCAGATACTTGTCTATGTCGGTGCCGTCGTGGTGGTCATCCTCTTCGGAATAATGCTCACGAAGCGTGAGATCATGGAGAGTGAGAAGCGATGAACAGCGTCATCGTTCGCGGGCTCGCGGTCCTTGCCATGGCCCTGCTGTTCATCGGAGCCATCACATCAGTTTCATGGCCGAAGGGCGACATGGACCAGACCTCAAACCAAGATGTCGGCAGGAAACTGTTCGGGATGACCACCGACACTGGTTATGGCATCATCGTCCTTCTGATCGGATTGCTGCTACTCGTCGCTTTGCTCGGCGGGATCTTCCTTGCGAAGGAGGAGAATGAATGATCCCGATTGAGTATTGGCTGGTTTTCAGCTCGCTATTGCTCGCCATAGGAGCCTATGGCGTGCTCACAAGGAAGAACGCCATCGTCGTGCTCATGTCAATCGAGGTCATGCTCAACGCCGCGAACATCAACTTGGTCGCATTCAGCTCATACCACACGACCTTGCATGGCTCCGCTGACGCATCCGGCCAGGTGTTCGCCCTGTTCTCGATCGCGATCGCAGCTGCTGAGGTCGCAGTGGGCCTCGCCATCCTGCTGTCCGTATACAGGAGATACCAGACGATCGATGTTGACAAGATCAACATCCTGAGGTGGTAAGATGTTGGAATATGCTTGGCTGATCCCGGTCTTGCCCTTCATCGCCTTCATCCTGATCGGTCTCCTGCCAAAGAGGACTCTTGGATGGGAGAACGGCGCAGGCTATGCGATTGCGGGAGCCGGGGGCGCTCTCGTCTTGTCATTGCTGGTAATCTGGGATGTCCTTAATGGCCATACTCTGACAGTGGGCGCTCCTCGGAGCACTTGGCTCGTCATCGGCAACTTCCATGTTGAGTTCGGCATTTGGATCGACCAGCTAACGGCCGTCATGTTGCTGGTAATATCCGTCGTGGGCACGCTCGTCGTGGTCTACTCGGGCGGGTACATGCACGAGGAAGGCGTGGGCAGGAGACGGTACTACGCGGAGATCATGCTCTTCATATCCGTCATGTACGGCCTCGTGATCGCGGACAACTACCTCCAGATGTTCATCTTCTGGGAGCTCGTTGGTCTGTGCTCCTTCCTTCTGATAGGCTTCTGGTACGAGAAACCGTCAGCCGCCAGCGCCGCGAAGAGGGCGTTCATCGTGACCCGCGTGGGCGACATTATGTTCATGGCGGGCCTGATCATCCTCTTCAAGTACGTGGGTGTGCTGGACTTCTCCGCGCTTTTCGGGCAGGGCGCGAACAGCATCGTGTCCCGCGGGGTGATACCTCAGGACATGCTCACGTTGTCGACGGTCCTCATATTCGGGGGCGCCATAGGGAAGAGCGCTCAGTTCCCGCTCCACGAATGGCTTCCAGA
>JALHSX010000229.1 GCA_022865445.1 Thermoplasmata archaeon
CATCGTTCTCTCTCCATCTGCTGCCCGACGGCCCCGCACTCGCAGTCGGAGGGGATCAATCCGCCACGAGCGAGAAGTACGATTCAAAGACGGGCGCTTGGTCCAGCGCGGCTGCGATGCACTCCAAACGCTACAGCTCAGGAGTTGCGTCGCGCGGGGACGGTAAGATCTTGGTCGCGGGCGGGGTCGTGAACGACGCTCCAATCAAGTCCGCCGAGATGTACGACCCAGCAGCCAACTCATGGAACGCCCTCCCGGACATGGGCGTCGCGAGGGCCAGGTTCTCTCTCACACTGATCTCCCCCGGCGTCATGCTGGCGGCTGGATCCTACAGTCAATCGGTCACCACCTCCTCCAGCGAAATATTCTCCGGCTCCAACAGTACCTGGTGGGCTGTTTCGCAGATGAAGAACTCCAGAGGAGCGCACGGCTACGCGGTCCTGTCGAACGGCGCCGCCCTAGTCATAGGCGGGTGGAGCGACGGCGTCATCACCTCGACCGTGGAATCCTTTGGGAAGGTTCCAGGCCAGAAACCGAAGTACTGCCAACCCATCGATCTCATCCCGCTCGTCCTCGCTGCTTCTGGGGACCTTCCGGGACAGTCCGAGAGAGGATTGATTGCGAAACTGTACGCAGCCCAGGACCAGTACGACCAAGGGGACATGAGAGAATGCCTCAACATCATGAATGCATTCTACAACCAATTGAGAGCATTCGCCCAAAGCGGGCACTTGCCGCATGAGCATGCTGTCATGATCTACGACGGATACTCGTCTGTTGTGAAATGCATAGGCGGCGATCCGCAGCAGCCGACCTTCGAAATGACATCGTAGGAGAACAGGCTATCCCACTTTTTTCGTACGAAAAAGAGGGCCTGTTTTCCAAGCGTTTTCGGGCTATCTGCTGTCAGACAGCGATGTCTGACGCGGATAGTCACTGTCAGACACCTGAAAATCCTCGGCCCCATTAAATACGAGAACTTATCATATTGCACGCTCAGCTCGATGGGATGCACCAAGAGAGGAGGTGATTAGATTAAAATGAACAAGAGGGTACTCACCTTGACCGCAGTCGCCGCAGCGCTCGTCATGAGCACTGCCCTGATCGTGTCGATGAACGGCAATGACACGCCGAAGATCACGACCAATCCTCCGGCCGACGATCAAGTACCTCAAGATTCTCCAGTGACCCCGACACAGAATGTAGTTACCATACCCGCGACGGACCAGAATGTGCCGCCCGAGCCTGAGGAGCCTGCAACTGACAGGCCAGGACACGGGAACCACAATGGCAACGGCAACGGGAATGGTAACGGTAATGGCAACGGTGGCGACGACAACGAAGCCCCGGATGCCACCAAGCTGCATGGTCTAGCCAGAGCTGCATTCGTCCATCAGAGAAACATGGACAAGATGCAGGAAAATGGCAAGACGGCCCCGCAGGGGCTTTTTGACTCGAACGCGAAACTCACCTCGATGAACCTCGAGAAGCTGAGCGCGGACGTGGACAAAGACCTCCAGAAGGACAATGGAAAGCACACGGGCCAGCAGCAGGGCCACGGCCATGGGGACACATGAACAAAGCTGAGGAGTGAGCAGACCAAGTGAGGCATGGACAGGCGCGCGGAAGATCGACATCGGACTTGTCCGATGGTGATATTCACGAACGAATCGTCTCCGCGATCCAAGCGCGCTCTGGTGGGACCGCCTCGGTGTCGCCTCGCTCCTCACAATCTTCTATTTTTTGTTCTCTTCGATTCTCATTTTGCGACCATACCTACGATGCGGTCGGGGCGTAGGTCCCGGCAGGCCTGTGCGGCTCCACGATCACCTTGGCGGTCTTCCAGATGCCCGTCAGATAGTACTCGTAGGTGCCCGCCTTGTGGAAGGTCGCGCTCCAGTAATCTCCAGGCGCTATCAGCAGGCCGCTATGGAACATGCCATCGGGATGCTCGCCGGCCTGATCCAATCGACCGCTTCTGATGGCAACGCCTGGCGGTGGAGCCCATTGGCGGTTGACCCACACGACCTTAGTGCCCTCCACGACGTTCATCACCGAAGGCATGACTTCGTGGCCAAGGAGGTCGATATAGGCCTCGAACCGAGGCGGGGGAGGCGGAGGGGGCGGCAGATACTGGGTGGGCTGCAGAGCTTGGTAATGATGAAGCTGCGGGGAAGGTGAGGCGACCCTCATCTGCAGGGGCCTTCTCCTCGGTCTCGCCGCGATGGCTATCGCCGGGATGGCGATGAGGATTGCGAGCACGAGAAGGAAGTTGTAGATGCCCAGCCTGTTGAATATGAAGTCCTGAACATCCTTCAGGAACTGAGTGAGCAGACCGTCTGAAGGGGCGCTGTGCACCGGCAGCTGGAGGATCTCGGACTGGTAGAGTGCCCCGTCGACGTACGCGACCGCCTGGATGTACAAGGTCGCGTTATGATCTGGCGACTGAACGCTGTCGTAGGTGAATCTTGCCCACGTGCTGCCCGTGGAATCAGAGCTGGTCTGGGTCATCGAAGTGGCAGATTCGCCCCAACGGATGTAGGTCCTCTGGATGTTGCCCGGGTTTCCTCCGCTAACAAGCCACGAAATCGAAACCGTCGAGTTCAGCGGAGCGAAAGATGGATAGTCCGTGATCGTGACAGTCGGGCCTGCGATCTGCTCGACGGCCCTGAACGCGTCGACTATGCCCCATCCGGTGGCGGTGTCGTAGCCCACACGCGAGATGTCCGTTGCGGTCGCGTTGATGACGTTGCCGACCTCAGTAGGTGTGAGCGCAGGATTGACGGACAGCATGAGTGCGACGACACCTGCGACGTGCGGCGCCGCAGTGGATGTCCCTGACAGATACTGGTACCCGCCACCTCCCTGGGTGGAGTATATCTGGACCCCTGGCGCCATGATGTCGAGGCCGGTCCCGAAGTTGCTGAAGGTGGCGCGCCTGAGAGCGCTGTCTATCGCGCCGACCGCGATCACGGAAGGATATGCAGCGGGATAGCTCACCATGCTCGCGCCGCCATTCCCCGAGGCAGCGACCGTGACGACCCCGTTTTGGGAAGCATATGCTATCTGGTTCTGCAAAGTGGTCGATGGACCGTCGACACCTAGGCTCATGGTCACGATGTTCGCGCCGTTGTCCACCGCCCACCTGATGCCGCTCGCGACGGTGGCGTCAGTGCCTTCGCCGGAGTCGTGCATGACCTTCACGGCCATCAAACGCACCTGAGCGATGCCTGCGACGCCGATGTTGTTGTTTATGACAGCTC